>NZ_JBHVUV010000006.1:72542-307005 GCF_042883905.1 Kitasatospora sp. NPDC058170 | reverse complement strand
TTCGGCGGGGGTGTGCGGGCGTGCGGAACCAGGCCCTGGGGTGGGCTTGTGGTTTCGGGGGTGTGGTGCTCGCCTGCGGGGGGCCGTCCTGCGCTGTGTCCGGTGGGCCGGGGGAGCGTGTGGTCGGTCGGTGCAACGGGTTCGAAGTTACGGGGGCTGGTGGGTGGTTTCAAGGATTCGTAGGTTTGGGCTGGTCGGGGGGCTGTTACCTGCCGTAAGGATCAAGGAAATGGCATGATTTGAAGCCATATGTCCGCTTTTTCAAGATCGAACGGGTGGGGAAAGTGGTCCGGGCCACAGCGGGAGGGCTGTGAGGCCGCGCACATCGTCGACGGTGCGTGACGACCCGTCCGCGGCCCGTACCGGAACCGGTGGGCGGGGACCCGTTCCCGGGTGGCCCGCACCACAGCCCCCACCCGCAGTGCCTACCACCTGTACTCTCCGTGACCGTTTCGGCCCGTGGCAGCCCCCGGACCGGGTGCTGCGGCGGTCCCCCGGCCCCCGTCCCCCCTGGCCCCCTCCACCCCTGCCCCCTGCCCCCGGTCCTCCGTCAGCCGACGGTGCCCTCGGCTCCCCGCCCGGGCCCCGGGTGAGGACCCGGGTCGGGCTCCGGGCCCGCGGGAAGCGGCTGTTCCGTCCAGATGACCTTGCCCTCGCTGGTGTACCGGGTGCCCCAGCGCTCGGTGAGCTGGGCCACCAGGAACAGCCCGCGGCCGCCCTCGTCGGTCGTCGCCGCGTACTTCAGGTGCGGGGAGGTGCTGCTGCCGTCGGCCACCTCGCAGATCAGGCTGCGGTCGCGCAGCAGCCGCACCCGCACGGGCGGGGAGCCGTAGCGGATGGCGTTGGTGACCAGTTCGCTCACCACCAGCTCCGTACCGAACGCCAGGTCCGACAGGTCCCACGCGTCCAGCGTCGCCTGGGTCCACTCGCGCACCTCGGCCACGCGGGCCGGATCGGGCGGGACGGTGCGATCGGCGACCTGTTCGGCACCGAGCACCCGGGTCTTCGCGATCAGCAGCGCCACGTCGTCCTGGGGGCGGGCCGGCAGCAGGGCGTCGAGCACGGCCCGGCAGTGCTCCTCGGGCTGCCGCTCGCGGCGGGAGAGCACCTCCCGCAGGAGTTCCATGCCGACGTCGAAGTCACGGGTGCGCTCCTCGACCAGTCCGTCGGTGTAGAGGACGATCTGGGTGCCTTCGGCGAGCTGGACCTGTGCCGTCTCGAACGGCATCCCGCCCGTTCCCAGCGGCGGGCCGACGGGGAGGTCCGGGAACACGGCGGTGCCGTCGGGGCCGACCAGGGCGGGCGGCGGGTGTCCCGCCCGCGCGATGGTGCAGAGCCGGGAGACCGGGTCGTAGATCGCGTAGAGGCAGGTGGCTCCGGTGACCCCGGCGCCGGGGCCCGGGCCGCCGTCGGCCTCCTCCTGGTCGATGCGGTTCACCAGCTCGTCCAGGTAGCCGAGCAGTTCGTCCGGCGGGAGGTCGAGGGCGGAGAAGTTGTGCACGGCGGTGCGCAGCCGGCCCATGGTGGCCGCGGCGTGCAGCCCGTGGCCGACCACGTCGCCCACGACGAGGGCGACCCGGCTGCCGGACAGCGGGATCACGTCGAACCAGTCGCCGCTCACCCCGGACTGCGCGGGCAGGTAGCGGTGCGCGACGGTGAGGGCGCTCTGTTCCGGCAGGGCGCGCGGCAGCAGGCTGCGCTGCAGCGTCACGGCGGTGGTGTGCTCGCGGGTGTAGCGGCGGGCGTTGTCGATGCTGACCGCGGCCCGGGCGACCAGTTCCTCGGCCAGCGACCGGTCCTCGTCGTCGAACGGCTCGGGCTTCTGCGAGCGCCAGAAGTTGGCGATGCCCAGGATGATGCCGCGCGCCTTCAAGGGGGTGGTGATGAGCGAGTGGACGCCGTACTCGACGATCTGGCGGGTCCGCTCCGGATCCTGGGCCTGCCAGCCGGGGGCGTCGGACAGGTCGGGGACCACCTGTGACCGGCCGCTGTCGAAGCCCCGGGCCTGGGGGGTGGAGGGGATGAAGGCGATCAGTCTGCCGCACGGGTAGAAGGGGTGCTCCTCGCGGATGCCGTGGACGGCCGCGCGCCGAAGGTCCCCGGTGCCGGTGGGCTCGTCGCCGTGGAGGACCGGGTCGGCGAGGTCGACGGTGACGAAGTCCGCGAAGGCGGGAACGGCGACCCGGGCCAGCTCCTCGGCCGTGCGCACGACGTCGAGCGTCGTTCCGATGCCGACACCGGCCTCGTAGAGCAGCGCGAGGCGCTTGCCGGTCACCTCGGCCACGCCGGCCAGCGCCTGCAGCTCCGTGGAGTCGCGGATCGTCGCGACCGTTCCCATCGCGCGGCCGTGGCGGTCCGTCGGCCGTTGGTTCACCGCCAGTAGCCGCCCGCCCGACCGGTGGACCTCGTCCGTGGCCACCCGCCCCGACAGCAGGAGCTCCGCGGTGTCGGGATCGAGGTCCCGCAGCTCGCTCAGGTGCCGGCCGTCCGCGTCGGCCGGCAGCCCCAGCAGCTCCTTCGCCTCGTCGTTGGCGAGGAGCAGCCGGCCGTCCGGCGCGACGATGACCACGCCCTCCCGCACCGCGTGCAGCACGGCGTTGTGGTGCTCGTACACGCGGGTCATCTCGGTCGGCCCCAGGCCGCGGGTCTGCCGCTTCAGCCGCCTGGAGATCAGGGCGGTCCCGGCGGTGGCCACCGTGAGCGCGGCGGCGCCGGTGCCCAGGATGACGGGCAGCTGGCGGTCGCCGGCGGTGGCGACGTTCTGCACCTTGAGGCCGGCCGACACCAGGCCGACGACCGAGCCGTCGGGGGCGGTGACGGGAGCGACCGCCTGGACCTCGTGGCCGAGCGGACCGTACACGCTCTCGGTGAGGACGGCGCCGGCCAGTGAGGGGCCGATCGTCCCGACGAACGGCTTGCCGATCCGGTCCGGCAGCGGGTGCGTGTACCGGATGCCCTGGGTGTTCATGACCACGATGAAGTCGACTCCGGCCTCCTGGCGGGCCGCCTCCGTCAGCGGCTGGAGCACGGCCGTCGGATCGGGCGACTTCAGCACCTCGGGCAGTCCGGGGGCGTGTGCGAACGCCACCGCGACGGCCACCGACCGCGTGCGGGCCTCCGCCTCGCTGGAGTGCCGGGACTCCAGGACCAGCGCCAGGATCGCGCCGAGGACGAGCAGCACCACGACCGCGACCTGCAGCACGAAGACCTGGCCTGCAACGCTCCGAGGGCTCCTGGTGAGGCGGCTCTTCGCGGTCGGCGACGGCTTCGACACCGTCCGGGATCGGTCGGCTTGTTCGACCATGCGTCCTTTCTAACACCGCCGCGATGGTGACCACGAAGCGTGGCCACCGCGGGCCCGGGGCGGCGGGACCGGTCCGCGGGGGAGCGGCGGCAGCGCCGTGATCAGGACCCGGCCGGTGCGGAGTTCAGGACCCGGCCGGTGCGGAGTTCAGGACCCGGCCGGTGGGGAGTTCAGGACCCGGTCGGTGTGGGGCGGGCGGGGCGGCGGGCCAGCGGTGGCAGGCCGAACCGGTGGGCGGCCGCGATGGCCAGGCCGGCGACGAAGGCGAGCACGTGGCCGACGGCGGACACCTCGCCGTCCCCGATCCCGGACAACAGGTCGGGGGCGGCCACCGCCAGCATCACCAGCCACACCGCCCGCGACCACACCGGACGGGCCCGCGCGATCGCCACCGTCAGCGCGGCCACCACGACGTAGGACGGGCCGGTGTCCAGCACGTGCGCCTCGGCGGCCGGTAGCGAGCCGTGCCCGATGCGCCACCACACCAGCGCCTCCGTCAGCCCGGTCGCGGCCACGTGGGCGAGGGCCAGCGCCGCCACCGCGCGGCGGGCGCCGAGCACCGACACCACCGCGACCACGGACAGCGCGAAGACCGGCCACACCCACAGGGTGCTCTGCGGCACGAACACGGACACCGTCAGCGACTCGACCGGGTGGCCGGCCGGCCAGGGGCGCAGGTTGTCGAGGTTGGTCGACGCCCACTCCCGCAGCGCCAGCACCCGCTCGGGCGGCAGCAGCCGCAGGACCGGCCACATCACGGCGAGCGCGGCCACGTACCAGGACCCCGGGTTGCGCAGCAGGCGCCGCAGCCGGGGACGCGACGAGGACGCTGCGGCCACCGGGGCCGACGGGGCAGCCGATGACGAGGGATCAGTACGCTCCGACACCCGTCGATCGTATGCGGCGGCCGCCGCCCGGCCGCCCCCGGCCCCGTCCTGCCTCCGGTGCTGGTGGGGGCGGGGCCGGGGCCGGGGTTGGCCGGCCTGGGTGGGGAGTGGGGATCAGTGCTCGACGGCCGGAGCGGGCCCGCGCCGGGGTGTCAGGCCGGCCGCGACGGCCTCGCTCTTCACCAGCCACGCCACACCGAAGGCGAAGACGGACACCGACTCGCCGACGTACATCAGGGTCAACGGCGAGTCCCAGGTGAGGTGGAGGAGCGCCCCGACCGTGACCACCACGACGCAGGCCACGATGACCCACCCGCAGACCAGGTACGCCCAGTCGGCGGCGGGCCGGTGGCCGTCCGCACTCCGGGAGTCCGCGAAGAGCCGGAGGCAGAAGTACGCGAGCACCCCGAACAGCCCTGCGGCGAAGCAGAGATGAAGAGTCCCGATGACCGTCTGCGCGGTGCTCGGGTGCGCGGTGACCGAGGCCGGGGGCTCGGTGGGGAAGAGCGCCACCAGGATGGCGAGGACGCCGGCCACCGAACTCAGCCGGTCCTCCCGGCGGTCGTGGCGGTAGCAGATCAGGAAGACGCCGATGGCGCAGAGGCCGCCCACGAAGACGTTGCGCATGGGGGTGTAGTACGACGCGCTCATCGACCCGAGCAGCGTGATCCGGGCGGAGGTGAGGCTGTTGCCGACGGGCAGGACGATCGGCAGCAGGAAACCCATGACGCCGACGCCCAGGCGAAGCCGCCGAACGGTCGCCCCGTCCTGGGACTGGTAGTTGGTGACGAAGACCGGTTGCTCGGCCACGATCGGCCCCCTCGAAACGTCCTGAGGCTGGGCGGGCGCGGCCGGACGGGGCCGCGCACCAGGCGCGCTGGTCATTGCCGGTTTACCCGCGCGGAAGCCCCGGGAATCCCGTGCCCGTCCGGGCGTTCGGCACGTCCTGACGGGACGTCGGATCCCGGGGCCGCCGCGCGGTCGACCGGCCCCGGCCCGTGCCGGGGTACGGGGGGCCGGTGACCTTCGGGGCGGGGTCGGTCTGTCCGCGGCGGGCGGGCCGGGTGGGGGTCCGGTCCGCCCGCCGCGGACGGCGGTGGGTGTGCGGGGTGACTACTCGCCGGTGTCCTCGCCCGGCGCCGGGGCGGTGTCGGGCGCGGTGTCGGCCTCCTCCTCGGGGGCCGCCTCGGCGGCGCCGTCCGCCTCCGGCAGCTCGGAGGTCTCGGGCGCCGGGGTGTAGGGCGCCGGGGTGTACGGCGTCGGGAGGTAGGGAGTCGGGACGTAGGGCGTCGTACCGGTCGACGGGAGGCCCGACGGCGGCAGGGTGAACGGCGTCCGGCTGTTGCCGGCCGGGGACTGGGGTGCGGTCGGGCTCCCGCTTGTGCTCGGGCTCGGGCTCCCGCTCGGGCTAGCGCTCACGCTCCCGCTCGGGCCCGCCGTGGGTCCGGCTGCGACCGGGACCACCCGGAACTGTGCGGCAGGGGAAGTCCCCGCGCCCGCCCGCTCGGCCGGCGCGTTCTTCTGCTTGCCGTCACCGCGCAGCTTCAGCACCGCGCTGGTGGCCCGGTTGCGCAGGTTGCCGAACATGCGGTCGGCGCCGCGCGCCGAGGGCATCCACCACTCCTGGTGGGCGTCGCCCGGCTTGCAGTCGGCGAGGCCCGGGGCGCCCTCGGCGGGCATCGTCAGGCACCTGCCGTCGGCCGGGTGGCGAATCGTCAGATAGCCGTCGGGCCCGACGCTGCGGCGCCAGACCTGGGCGTCGCCGGGCGCGCACGGCCGCTGCACCACCGAGGCGCCGTCCCCGTCGGCGGTCAGGCACTGCCCGTCGGCCCGGCCGACCAGGGTGGCGTCCAGCGCTGCGGCGGGCTGGTCCTTGATCAGGTACGGACTGTTGGCGACGTTCTCCTCCGGGTGCTGGGCCAGCCTGCTGCCGGCCGCGGGGCGCGGGGAGAAGTACGCGAACTCGTCCTTGGCGCAGTCGAGGACCACCCCGCCCATGATGTCGTCGCACCGCGGCGACTTGTCGTAGCCGCGGCAGATCGGGTCGTTGCCCTGGCCGTGGTCGTTGTCGCAGTGGGTCACCCCGAAGTTGTGGATCATCTCGTGGGAGAGTGCCGCCTCGCCGAGGCAGTTCCAGTTCACGGCGATCCAGCCGGTGTGGAGGTCCGCCCGGCGTTTGGCCGCGGGTACCGAGGCCACGCCGCAACCGGTGGCCTGGCCGGTGTCCACGAAGTAGATGAACCGGGTGCGGCCGACCCGGGCCCGGTCGGCGCCGCCGGCCTCCTTCAGCCGGGCCTCGGCCAGCGCCTTGGCCTTCGTGCGGACCTGCCCGACCTTGTACGTGCCGTCGGCGCCGTCCACGCCGACGGTGAGCACCTGGGCCTGGCAGCCGGCCTCCTGGGCGAACCGCGGGCGGCGGCTGTCGCCCTGGCCGAAGCGCTGCGCACTGGCCTCGAACGCCTGGTCCACGTTCCACAGCGTGGTGCGGATCGCGTCGACCGCGTCCGCGCGGGGCCGACTGCCCGCCCGGTGGACGTACACGGCCTGGTACCAGCCCTTGCCGGAGGCGTCGGTGGTGTCGCAGGCGATCGGCGGGGTGGCCGGGGCACTGTCGGCCGCACGGCCGGGCTGCTCGTCGGCCCAGCCGGGCAGGCCCACCGTGGCCCAGGACGCGGCCGCCAGGGTGGCGAGGGCGAGGGGGACGCCGATGGCGAGCGGCGCCCGGTGACGGTTCTTTCGCATGGCTCTCTCCTGCTCGACGGAGCGGGAGCGGGGAGGTGCGGCCGGGTGGAGCGGAGGTCGGTGCCGGACGCTACCCCACCGGCCGGGCGGCGGCAAAACGCGACCCGGAATGGTAAAGGTTCGGCAAAGGCGCGGGACGCCGCAGCCGGGGCGCCACTCTCTCCTGGCATCAGATCCCGAACGGAGAAGAGGAGTTGGGGAGGCCGACCGTGGAGTCCGGAGGTCAGCGGGTGTCGGTGGCGGGTGCCGGGAACGGCCCGCCGCCGACACCCGACCGGCAGACGTCGACACTTCCCCCCGTGTGTGACCCGGCGGCAGCGCCATGCAGCTCGTATTCCATATTTCATATTCCGTATGTCGTATGACATCGGTATCTTCGCTCCGGACGGCTCGACCAGAACGGCTCCCAGATGCACCTCCCCGACAGGACACGGCGCGGCCGGCCGCGTGACCGCGGCCCGGAGCTCTCCGCCCTGGACGACGCGGCCCTCGCGGCGCTGCTCGGCGCCCCGGCCGGGGACGGTCCAGGCGCCGAGGCGGTGATGGCGGAGGTGTTCTCCCGTCACCACGGCGCCGTCCTCTCCTATGCGCGCACCTGCTGCCGCGAGGCCCAGACCGCCCAGGACCTCGCCGCGGAGGCGTTCGCCAGGACCTACCGGGCGGTGGCGGCCGGTGGCGGACCGCAGTACGCCTGGCGCCCCTATCTGCTGACCTGCGTCCGGCGGGTCGCCGCCGAGTGGAGCACCAAGCCCGCGGCGCGTCTGCTGCCCTCTGACGAGGTCGAGTCCTGGGCGCCCCACCTCGCGGCCGAGGACGCCGCCCAGGGCGCGCTCGCGGCCGAGGAGTGCTCCCTCGTCGCCCGCGCCTACCGCTCACTGCCGGACCAGTGGCAGGCCGTGCTGTGGCACTCGGTGGTCGAGGAGGAGGCGGCGCACGCGGTGGGGCGGCGGCTCGGCCTCTCGCCGAGCGGAGTGCGGTCGCTCGCGGCCCGGGCCCGGGAGGGCCTGCGCGAGGCCTACCTGAGCGAGCACCTCGGCACCCGGGCGACGGACGAGTGCCGGCACTACGGACGGCTGCTCAGCGGTTCGCTGCGCCGTCCGGGCCGACGGCGCAGCCGCGAGCTCGACCGCCACCTCGCCGACTGCGGCGACTGCGCACGGGCCGCCGAGGAGCTGCGGGCGCTCAACGGCCGGATCTCGGCGGTGCTTCCGGTCGCCCTGCTGCACTGGCCCGCCGGCGGACTGTCGGGGGCCGGTCTCGGCCTGGGGGCTGGCCTCGGTGCGGGTGCGGGTGCTGGGCTCGGCGGGCCGTTGGCCGCGCTGGCCGCCAAGGGATGGTCGCTCTGGGCCGCGGTGGCCGTCACCGCCGCCGGCGTCGCCACCACGGCGGCGGTCCTGCTGCCGGAGGCCGGGCCGCCGTCCGCCGGCCACCCGCCGCCTCCGGCGACGAGCCCCGGGGCCGGGGGCGCCGGGCCCGCCGGGCGGGTCGATCCGCCGCCACCGTCACCCGTGCCCTCGCCCCCACCGCCGCCGTCACCGGTCCCTGTCCCCGTCCCGTCCCCTGCGTCCGCGACGCCGTCCGACGGGCGTCGACTGGTCAACGCCCGCAACTCCCTCTGTGCGCAGGCCGGTCCGGCCCGGGCCGTGGCCCTCCAGCCGTGCCGGGACCGGCCCGAGCAGCTCTGGCAGCTGCTCCCGGACGGGGACAGTGCCCGGATCAGGAACGTCGCCACCGGGCTCTGCCTGGGCAACGGCGGCCGGTCCGCCGACCAGGCGGCGGTGTCCCTGGAGGACTGCGCCGCGGCTTCGCCGGGTCAGTCCTGGCGGGTCCTCACGGACGGCCGGCCCCACGCGGTGATCAACCGGGGCAGCGGGCACTGGCTGGGCATCACCCACTGGGCGGGCCCCGGGGGAGCGGGGGAGACGCTCACCCAGAGCATGAACTACTACAACAGCCCCTCCTTCCGCTGGGTCCTGGACGGCCCCGACCGGACCGGTAACGGCTGAGCCGAGACCGGCCCGCCCGCCCGCCATCCCGTCCCGGACCACCGGCCGCGGGCGGCGAAGTCCGGCATGCCGTCGCAGGGCCGCTGCGGGGCCGTCGCGGGGTAGGACGGGAGGGGCGGCCACTTCCTGATCATTCGATCGAATTGATGGAAATCTGATCGAGATGGATTGACGCGGTCAGATGACCGCCCTACCGTACGGGCGGGCGTTCATCCCCACCTCCCTCCCCCACCTCGGGAGTCACTCATGTCACTACCCCCCACCCTCGGACGGGCCCTGCTCGTCGCGGGCGCGGCGGCGGCCCTGGCCGTCCCCGCCGTACCGCCGGCCACGGCCGCCACCCCCACCGCCAGGTACCTGGACTGCTCCGCCGCCGCCAACGGCGACGGCAGCCAGGCCAGTCCGTGGAACACCCTCGACGCTGCCAACGCCCAGGTCTTCGGACCGGGCGACCAGTTGCTGCTCATGCGCGGCGCGACCTGCACCGGAACCCTGAAGCCGCACGGATCCGGCATCGCCGGCGCCCCGGTCACCCTCGCCGCGTACGGCACCGGCACCGCCCGCCCGGTCGTCGCCGGCAGTGCCTCCTCCACGGAGAAGGCCGCCGTCCACCTCTCCAACGTCGAGCAGTGGGAGATCCGCGACCTGGAGATCACCTTCCGGGACACCGGCTCAACCAGGCGCGAGCGCAACGGACTGCTCGTCGAGATCGCCGACCTGCCCGACGGCGTCGGGTCGCACTACCTCGTCGACGACGTCTACGTGCACGACGTCGACGGAGACGCCACCAAGTGGTCCAACGGCATCCAGTTCCGCGTCTCCGGCACCACGACCCCGACCGCCTTCGACGACGCCGTGGTCCGCAACTCCCGGATCAGCAACGTCGACCGGGAGGGTCTGACCAACCGCTCGACCTGGATGTGCCGGCCCGAGTACGGCAGCACCGACGGCTGCGCCGGCAAGGACAACTGGCGGCCCAGCACCCGGATGGTGTTCCGGGGCAACACGATCAACAACACCGGCGGCGACGGCATCGTCCTGCGGGCCTCCGCCGGCGGCCTTGTCGAGCACAACCACGTGTACGACATCGCCATGCGCCCGATGGGCTCCAACGTCGGCGTGTGGGCGATCAATTCGGACGACGCGCTGATCCAGTACAACGAGGTCGACCACGTCCGCCGACTGTCCGACAACGGCGACGGCCACGCCTTCGACTCCGACTACGGGAACAAGCGGGCGGTGTTCCAGTTCAACCACAGCCACGACAACGAGGGCGGCTTCATGCTGTTCTGCGGAAACTGCGGCTCGGGCTCGCAGAGCTCCGGCACCGTCGTGCGCTACAACCTCAGCGACCACGACAAGGGCCGCTGGCTGACCGCCTCCGGTGAGTCGGGCGCCGACATGTACCACAACACGGTCTACCTGCCGGCCGGTTCCACCACCGACCTCATCGAGGACGGCTACGGCACCACGAAGGTCCGGCTGACGAACAACGTCTTCCACAACCTCGGCTCCGGCGGGTACCGCGCCATGCCCGGCAAGACCTACCGGCCGGCGAACTTCACCTGGGTCGCGAACACCTTCTTCGGCAACCACCCGGCCAACGAGCCCACCGACCCGGAGAAGCAGACCGGCGACCCCCGGTTCGCCGATCCCGGCGGTACCGACCCCGCCGACTACCAGCTGGGCGCGGGCTCCCCGGCCCGCGCCGCCGGCGCCCCGATCCCCACCCTCGGCACCCGGGACTACTTCGGCAACGCCCTCCCGCAGGTCTGCCGCCCCGACCGCGGCTTCCACCAGGCCGCCGCCTTCGACGACAGCACCTGCGCACCGGTCAACCTGGTCCGCGACCCCGGTTTCGAGAACACCGCGCTCAACCCGTGGACGAGCTACGGAGGCGTCACCCTCGACACCGCCACCAGGCACACCGGCAGCCGGGCCGTGAAGGTCGGGCCCGCCCAGGCCGCCGCCGAGCAGGTCATCCAGGTCAGGCCCAACACCACCTACACGCTGAGCGGTTGGGGCAAGGTCTCCGCGAGCGGCACCGAACTCTCCCTCGGCGCCAAGCAGTACGCCGCCGAAGGCTCCAGCAGCACCGTCTTCTCCGGCACCGCCTTCACCAGCCGGTCGACCACCTTCACCACCGGCCCGGACGCCACCACGGCCAAGATCTACTGTTACGCCCGCAGCGGCACCGGCTACGGCTGGTGCGACGACATCACCGTCCACGCGAGCTGACCCACCCGCTCGCCCCCGGCGCCGGACCGTCCCCACGGTCCGGCGCCGGGCCGGTCCCCGTCCCGGTCCCGGTCCCGGTCCGCCCGAGCCGGTCATCAACTCCTTGACAGCGCGAATCGCAGGTCTGAGACTCATCGCACCCGAATCGTCCTGGTCGGGACCGGTACAGAGGCCGGGCGGAGGCCGCTCGGAGGCCGACCGGCCGCACCGGCCGCACCGGCCGCCTCCGCCCTGGCGGCAGCCGTCCGGAGACCGGGCACGGAGCAGCATCCCTTGGCACCCGGGGTGGAACCATGACGCGCAGCGAAGCATCCGACGCAGTGCCCCGGCCCAGGCCGGCCCGGTCGTCCTCGGCCCGGTCGTCCGCGGGCCGCTGGCCGGGTGCCGTGCGCCGCCCCGGCAGCCCGGAGTTCGAGCAGTCGGCCAAGGACTGGCTACTCGACCTCGCCCCGGCGCGGTGGCGCCACGAGGAGGTGTTCCACCGGAACCCGCTGGAGCTGGCCTGCATGCTCCGGCTCTACCTGGACGCCGAGGTGCTCGCCATGCAGGCCGGTCTCAAGGCCCTGCGCACCGCCCTGATCGGGGCGCCGCGGCGCCGGGACGACGCCGAGACGATCGAGGCGTACGTCCGCGAGCAGGCCTGGGCGCGGGCCGTCCGCGAGCAGGTCAGGCTGATCGAGGACGCCCTGCACGTGGCCTGCGGGAGCTCCGCCCGCAAGCGCGTCGCCTGGCGCATCGTCGGCGGCCCGTGAGGCCTGCGGGCCCGGCCCGGAGGCAGGCAGGGGCCCGGCCCCAGAACGGGCACGGCCGCGGACGGTGATGGACACTGATCGCGGGCGGTGGCGGGCCCGGACACGCCGCCGCCGCGCGATCGGACAGCGGTACCGCGGCATCGGTACCGCAGCATCGGCACCGCAGCATCGACACAGGGGCCGGCCATGAACGACCACCGCCAGGGATCGGGGTTCCGCCCCCCGGGGGACACGGCCTTCGTGGGGCGCGGGGACGAGCTGCGCACCCTCCTGGAGACCGTCGCGCGCCGGCCCGCCGTGGTCTTCGTGGAGGGCGAGGCCGGGATCGGGAAGTCCCGGCTGGTCCGGGAGGCCGCCGCCGTCCTGGGCGGCCGCGGGGTGCGGGTGCTGACCGGCACCTGCCACCCGCTGCGGGAGCCCCTGCCCTACGGCCCGGTGACCGACGCGCTGCGCGGCATCGGGACGTGGCTGCCCCCGACCGGCCGGCTCGGGCCCTCCGCCGGCGCCCTGGCGCCGCTGCTGCCGGACCTCGCCCACCGCCTGCCCGCACCACCCGAGGAGGCGGCCGAACCGGGCGGCCGGCGCCACCGCCTGGCGGCGGCGGTCCGCACGCTGCTGGGCGCGACCGCCCCGGTGGCCCTGGTCGTGGAGGACGTGCACTGGGCCGACGACGCCACCCGGGAGCTGCTCCTCCTGCTGGCCAGGGACCTGCCCGCGGACAGCGCCCTGGTGCTCACCTACCGCGCCGAGGACCTGCCCGCCGAGCGGCCCGTCCTCGGCGCCCCCTACCGGCGCCCGCCCGGGACCGCCGGGGCCGAGATCGCCCTCGGCCCGCTCGGCCGGGCCGAACTGCGGGCGATGGCCCGGGAGTGGCTGGCCCGGGAGCCCGCCGCCGCGCTGGTCCGCACCCTGCTCCGCCGCAGCGAAGGCCTGCCGCTGATCATCGAGGAGGACCTGATCACCCTCGCCGCCCACCCGGCCGACGCCGGGACCGCGGCCCTGCGGGTGCCGCGCAGTCTGCGCGAGGTGATGGACGAGCGCACCGCGGCGCTGTCCCCCGACGGGCAGGCCCTGGCCGGAGCCGCCGCGGTGCTCACCCGACCGGCCGACGAGGCCATGCTGATCGCCTCCGCCGCCCTGGACGAGACCCGCGGCGCCACCGCCCTCGTGGAGGTGCTCAGGGCCGCGGTGCTGCGCCAGCGCGGCCCCGACACGTACGGGTTCGCCCACGACCTCGCCCGGGAAGCGGTGTACGAATCCCTGCCCGGCCCCGTCCGCAACCGCCACCACCGCCGGATCCTGGAGGTCCTCCAGGCACAGGATCCGCCGCCGCTGGTCCAGATCGCCCACCACACCCGCGCCCTCGGCGACCTCGCCGCCTGGCTGCCCCAGGCCCAGGCCGCCGCCGACCAGGCCATGGAGATCGGCGACGACGGCACCGCCGCCACCCTCTTCGGCGCCATCCTGGAACAACCCGACCTGGCCCCCGAACAACTGGCCAAGGCGGCCCTGAGCCTCGCCACCGCCGCCAGGTGGAGCATCGCCTACACCGAGACCATCGCCACCCTGCGCCGCATCGTGCTGCTCCCGGGCCTGCCCGTACCGGTCCGCGGCGAGATCCGCGGTCACCTCGGGCGGATGATGCTCAACCAGGCGCAGGACCCGGCGGGCGAGGAGGAGGTCCTGACCGCGCTGTCCGAGGTGGGGGACACCAACCCGACGGTCGCCGCCAGGCTGCTGGGCTCGCTCGGCATCTCCGAGACGGCCCGCTTCTCCCTCGCCGAGCAGCACGCGCTGATCGAGCGCGGGCGCGTGCTGGCGGCGACGACCGGGGACAAGGTCGCCCGCAGCGTCCTGGAGGTCGCCCACTACGGCGTGCTCGGCCTCCAGGCGGATCCGTCATCGGCGGCCATGCTGGACGCGCTCCCGCGCGAGGGCGACGAGCGGATCGACCGGGAGCACGTGGTGGTCATCCTCAGCAACAGCGCCGAGATCTCGCTCTGCGTGGGCCACGACGAGCGGGCCGCCGCCACCGTCGCCGAGGTCCTCGCGCTCCTCCCGGACACGCACATCCCCATCCTCACGGCCTACGTGCATTACTACCGGATCATCCTGGACTGGCTGGCCGGGCGCTGGCAGGACTGGGAGCGCGGCCTGACGGCCTGTGAGGCGGACTACCCGGAGAGCCCGTTGTGGACCCACGGCCTGGTGGCCACCATCCGCGGCCTGACCGCCGCCGCCCGCGGCCACACCGCACCGGCGGCGGACATCCTCGACCGCATCCTCGCCCAGGAGGGGGCCCGGATGACCACGCTCGGCGCGGCGGCCGGAGCCGCCCGGCTGCACCTGGCCCAGCAGCATCCGGAGGCGGCCTGGGAGAGCCTGTGCCACCCGGTCGACCACCTCGCCTTCCTGCGCCGCAAGGGAGCGTGGCCCTACGCCTGGGACCTCGTGCCCACCGCCGTGGAGGTCCTGCTCGCCCTCGGCGAGACCCGTCCGGCCCGGGAGCTGGCCGACGAGCACGCCGCCGGCACCGCCGGCCGGGACGCGCCCGGCGCCGCTGCCGAACAGCAGCTGTGCCGCGGCCTGCTCCTGCGCACCGAGGACCCGGGGCGGGCCCGGGACTGCTTCGAGCGCGCGGCGGAGGGGTGGCGGGTCATCGGCCGCCCCTACCACGCCGCCCTCGCCGCCGAACACGCCGCGCTCACCCTCCCCGACCCCGCCGAGGCCGCCGACCGCCTCGCGGGGCCCCTCGCCGTCTTCGACCGCCTCGGCGCCACCACCGACGCCGCCCGCTGCCGGCACCACCTGCGCGCCCGCGGCCGGGACCGCCCCGCCCTGCCCGCCTCCCCGGGCCGGGCGGGTTACGGCGAACACCTCTCGCCCAGGGAGGAGCAGGTCCGCGACCTGCTCGCCACCGGAGCCTCCAACAAGGACATCGCCGCCGCCCTCTTCCTCTCGCCCCGCACCGTCGAGAACCACGTCGCCCGCCTGCTGCGCAAGCTCGGCACGACCCGCGCCGACCTCACCGGGCACCGCCACTTCCCGTCCTGAACGCGCCCACGCGCGCCGAGGGACGTTCCTGATTCGTAAGGCCCGGTGGCCCGGTTCCGGGCAGGGTCCGTTCCTACAGTGGCCGGGAGGCTGTTCCCGAGAAGAGAGGCGGACCGCGATGACGGTCGACCAGGACGTCCTGCCCAGCGCCGAGCTGGGCGTGATCGGCGGCTCCGGGCTCTACGAGCTGCTGGACGACGTGACCGAGGTGCGGGTGGACACCCCGTACGGCGAGCCGAGCGACGCGCTCCTGGTGGGGGAGGCGGCCGGCCGCCGGGTCGCGTTCCTGCCCCGGCACGGACGCGGCCACCGGCTACCGCCGCACCGGATCAACTACCGCGCGAACCTGTGGGCGCTGCACTCGCTGGGCGTGCGCCAGGTCCTGGCGCCGTGCGCGGTGGGCGGGCTGCGCCCGGCGTACGGGCCGGGCACGCTGCTCGTCCCCGACCAGTTCGTGGACCGGACCTCGGGGCGCCCGCAGACCTTCTACGACGGCCTGCCGCTGCCGGACGGCACGGTGCCGGAGGTGGTGCACGTGTCGATGGCCGACCCGTACTGCCCGGCCGGGCGGCAGGTGGCGATGGACGCGGCCCGGGAGGCGGCCTGGGAGCCGGTCGACGGCGGCACGCTGGTGGTGATCGAGGGCCCGCGCTTCTCGACCCGCGCCGAGTCCCGCTGGTTCACCGCCAACGGCTGGTCGGTGGTCGGCATGACCGGCCACCCGGAGGCCGTCCTGGCTCGCGAACTCAGCCTCTGCTACACCTCGTTGGCGCTGGTCACCGACCTCGACGCCGGGGTGGGGAGTGGCGAGGGCGTCACCCACGCCGAGGTGCTGAAGGAGTTCGCCCGCAACGTCGACCGGCTGCGCACCGTGCTGTTCAAGGCGCTGGAGCGGGTGCCGGTGGTGCGCGAGTGCCCCTGCCCGCACACCCTGGACGGTCTCACGACCGGTCTTCCCGGGGTGCCCGGCGTCTGACGGGCCGACCGCGGCGCCCGGCAGGCCGGTCCCGGTGCCTGACGGGCCCGACGGCCCGGTCCCGGTCCCGGTGCCGCCACCGACCGGCGAGCGCGACCAACAGCGCGAGGCCGGCGGTGGCGGCCAGCACCAGCAGCCAGTTGCGCAGGTAGGGCAGCGGCAGCGACGAGGGGTTGGCGCGGTCGACGCCGGCGCGCAGGACGGCGGGCAGCCCGACGGCGGTGACCGCCGCCGCGACGACCGCCCAGCCGCGCAGCACCGGCCCGCGCACCAGGAACGCGCCCACCAGGCACACCAGCGCCACCCACAGCCCGTCGTGGAGCACCAGCCCCCCGACCGCCCAGACGAGGACGTCCAGCGGGTCGGTGATGTACGGGTCGGCGAGCAGCCCGTACAGGCCGTAGCCGGCCAGGGCGAGGCCGGCGGCCAGCAGCAGCGCGCGGACGGCGGCGATCACACGATCACCTCGATGCGCTCGACCCACTTGGTCTGCAGGACCCCGGGCCGGTTCGGCACGATGACGCGTGCCGGGAACCCGTGGTCCGCGGCCAGGACTTCGCCGTTCACCCGCAGGGCGAGCAGGCTGAGCGGATCGTCGACGTACGGCGCGGGCATCTCCGTCACCCGGTACGGTCCCTCGGCCTCCAGCGAGGTGACCCGCACCGCCGATCCGGGCGGGGCTCCGGCCCGGCGCACCAGCTCGGCCAGCCGGACCCCGGTCCACCGCGCACCGCAGCTCCAGCCCTCCACGCAGGCGATGGGCAACTCCGCCTCGTGCTGCGGCAGTCCGCCGAGTTCGGCGAGGGTGAGTTCGTATGGCCGCGGACCGTCCACCCGGAGCCGCCAGTCGGCGGGCACCGTGACCGTCCCGGCCTGGGCGGCGGTGCGGTTCACCGGCAGGCCCTGGGGGCCGAGATCGGGGCGGCGCGGGGCCAGCAGGTCCAGGGACCGCAGCCAGGGAACGGTCTGCCCGGCGGTGACGAGGGTGACGGCACCGGCAGCGGCGGTGGTCGCCACGAGGAACGCGCGGCGCTGCGCCAGGGCCGGAGCGGCCCGGCGCCACCAGTTCGCGGCGACGAGCGGCGCCTTGACGGCGAGGTGGACCAGCAGTCCGCCGGTCGCCAGCCAGCCCAGCCAGAAGTGGGTCTGCCGGAACGGGAACGGCCACGGGTACCACTGCAGGGTGTTCAGCAGGCCGGTGAACAGCTCCAGCAGGACGGCCGCCACGAGGACGGCGACGGCCAGCCGCTCCAGGGCGTGCAGCACGCTGCGCGCCGGCGGCCACTCGAACAGCCGGGGGTAGACCGTCCACAGCTTCGCGCCGGTCAGCGGGATCGCGGCCAGACCGCTGATCACGTGCAGGCCCTGGGTGACCCGGTAGCCGTTCACCGGCCGGGCGGGCAGGTGCGGTGCCAGCCGGCCGGGCGGGTCCTGGAGCAGATGGCTGGTCAGACCGGTCAGGAAGCAGACCAGGAGGGCCGCGCCCAGCCAGCGGCCGAGGACGACCGCGGTCCGCGGCCGGTGGAGCGGATCGTGCAGCGGTGAGGTGAACGCACCCGCGCGGAACGGCCCGCGCCGCAGGAACGCCGGGGGAGCGGGCAGCGGTGGGTCGTAGCGGCGGCGGGCGGTCGGAGCGCCGGAGTCGGCGGGTTCGGATTCCACCCGTCCATCGAAGCGCCCCGGGGCGTGCCTCCGGCGCTCCGGCGTGCTTACGGAATCCGAACGGCGGCCTCGCCGCCGGGGCCGGGAAGGCGGGCCGGTGGGAGGGTGGGCGACGTGACCTCCCGTACCGTCCCGCCCTGCCTCCTCGCCCTGGCCGCGCTGGTCACGGCCCTGGCGCTGACCGTCGCCCGGAACGGCGCCCTCCCGCTCCCCGGCTGGTACCTCCTCGACGTCGCCCTCTTCGCCGTCGCGGTGCTGCTGCTGCGCGAGGTGCCCGGCCGGCAGGCCGTGCCGCTGGTCCTGGCCGGCGGCGTCGCCGTGGCCGCCGTCGGGCTCCTCGCCCCACCGCGCACCAGCGACGACGCCTACCGCTACGTCTGGGACGGCCGGGTCCAGGCGGCCGGGATCCCGCCCTACGCCCGCACCCCGGACGATCCGGCGCTGGCACGGCTGCGCGATCCGGGGCTCTTCCCGGTGGGCGACGGCTGCACGGGCTGGGACGAGCGGCGCACCGCCGCCGGCGACTGCACCCGGATCAACCGGCCGGGCGTGCACACCATTTACCCGCCGGTGGCGCAGGCGTGGTTCCTCGCGGTGCACCCGTTCGGCGGCGGGGTCCGCGGGGTGCAGGCCGCAGGGGCGGTGCTGGCGGTGGCGACCACCGCCCTCCTGCTCGGGGTGGGGCGGGAGGCCTGGCGGGCCGCGCTGTGGGGGTGGTTCCCCGGCGTGACGGTGTGGGCGGTCAACGACGCGCACGTGGACACGCTCGGCGCCCTGCTGACGGTCGCCGGACTCGGCTGCGCGGCGCGAGGGCGAGCCGTCCGCGGGGGGCTCCTCCTGGGCGGCGCGGTGGCGGCCAAGCTGCTGCCGGCCCTCGCCCTTCCCGGTGCGCTGTCGGGCCTGGCGGCCCGGCGGCCGACCCGCGGCGACGTCCTGCTCGCCGGATCCGCGTTCGGCGCCTTCGCGCTGTCGTACCTCCCGTACGTGGTGGGCTCGGGCACGTCCGTCCTGGGCTACCTGCCGGGCTACCTGCGGGAGGAGGGCTACCAGCAGGGGCACATCGACCGGTTCGGGCTGCTGCGGCTGGTGCTGCCCGACCGCCTCGCGCCGTGGGCGGCCGCGCTGGTCCTCGCGGCCGTGCTGGTCCGGGTACTGCGGCGGGGCGACCGGCACCGGCCCTGGGCGGGCGCGCTCCTGGTGACGGGTACGGCACTGCTCCTGGTCGCGCCCGCCTACCCGTGGTACGGGCTGCTGCTGGTCGCGCTGGTCGCACTCGACGGCCGCTGGGAGTGGCTGGCCGTCCCGGCCGCCGGGCAGGCGCTCTACCTGACGGGAGGCCAGGGCGCGCAGCAGCTCGCCTACGGGACGGCCCTGTGCGTCGTCCTCGCCGTCCCGCTGCTGCGGCAGCGCCTGGCGGGGCGGGTGGCGGTGGCGGACCGGCCGTAGGGTGCCGGGGGCCGGTCCGGCCCTGTCCGGTCCTGGTTTCCGGTCCTGTGCGGTCCTGGTTACGGAAGTCTGACGGTCCGGTGCGGGGTCTGGCCGTGTCGCCGCTCGGCTGGTCGAATCGGCAGCGTGAGCGAACAGACCGAGCAGGCAGGACAGGCCGAGCGTGCCGAAGAGGCCGAAGAGGCCGAAGAGGCCGAAGAGGCCGGACAGGCCGGGCGTGCCGAACGGGTCGACCAGGGCCGGGGCACGCCCGTGGGCCGCCGGGTGGTGCTGGGGCTGCTCGGGCTGGGCGCGGCGGGCGTCGCGGTCGGCCCGTACCTCCAGCGGGCCCAGGACACCCTGGCCGGCAAGGACCCGACGGGTCTCACCGGCCTGCTGCCGGGAGGCGGCGGCTTCCGCTACTACTCCGTGGCATCCTCGGTGCCGACCCGGGGCCCGGACACCTACACCCTGACGGTGGACGGGCTGGTGGAACGTCCCGGCACCTTCCGCCTCGCCGACCTCCAGGCGATGCCGCAGCGCCGGATCGTGCGGGACGTGCAGTGCGTGACCGGCTGGCGGGTGCCGGCCACCCCGTTCGAGGGCGTGCCACTGGCCCACCTGCTCGATGCCGCCGGCGTCACGGCGGGCGCCGCGGCGGTGCGGTTCAGCTGCTTCGACGGCGAGTACACCGAGAGCCTCACCCTGGAGCAGGCCAGGCGCGACGACGTGGTGGTCGCGCTCAAGCTGCAGGACGCCCCGATCTCCCACCCCCACGGTGGCCCGGTGCGCCTGTACGTGGCGCCGATGTACTTCTACAAGTCGGCCAAGTGGCTGTCCGGGATCACCGTCACCGCCACGGTGGAGCCGGGCTACTGGGAGCAGAACGGCTACGACGTCGACGCCTGGGTCGGCCGCTCGAACGGACGTGACGATGCACCGACCGCCTGACCTCCTGCTCCGCTTCACCCGCGCCGAGCGCTGGGTGCACCGCGCCACCGCCACCCTGATGCTGACCTGCCTGGCCACCGCCGCCTGCCTCTACCTGGCGCCGCTGGCCGAACTGGTCGGGCGCCGGAGGCTCGTCGTGACCGTGCACGTGTGGTGCGGTCTGGCGCTGCCGGTACCGCTGCTGCTCGGACTGGCCTTTCGGGCGGTGCGCGCGGACGTGGCGGGGCTGAGCCGGTTCCACCCCGTGGACCGGGCGTGGCTGCGGGCGGCGTGGGCGCGCGCGGCGCACCGCCCGGCGGGGAAGTTCAACGCCGGGCAGAAGCTCTACGCCCAGTGGACGCTCGGCGCGATGCTGGTGATCCTCGGCACGGGCCTGCTGATGTGGCTCACCCACCTCGCGCCGCCGGCCTGGCGGACCGGCGCGACCTTCGTCCACGACTGGCTCGCGGCGGCCATCGCGGTGGTGACCGCCGGGCACATCCGGATGGCCCTGCGGGATCCGGAGGCCCGGCGGGGGATGCGGACGGGGTTGGTCGACCGCCGCTGGGCCGAGCGTGAGCACCCGCAGTGGCCGGACGGGGAGCCCGCGGGGGCGCGGGAGTAGCTCCGGCGGCGCGCCCCCGGCGGGGCCGGAGCTACCCCTGCGGAACGGTCGCCGGGGACGGGTCCGCCCGCCGGAAGGAGAGGAAGCGGCGGCCGTGGGAGGACCAGCGCTCGGTCTCGACGAGCCCGGCCCGGCCGGCCCGCCGGGCGGTGGCCGCCGCACCGCAGCGGGCCCAGGCGAACGGCGGCCCGAGGCGCCCGTGGCGGCCCTCGACCCGGACGGTGACCCGTTCGTCGATCTCCCGCGGCTCCACCTCGACCAGCAACACACCGCCCGGGGCGAGGAGTTCGGCGCTTCGAGCGAGCAGCAGCCCCGGGTCGCCGCCGATCCCGAGGTTGCCGTCGACCAGCAGCGCGCCGCCCCAGCGGCCCTCCGCGGGCAGCCGGTCGAACACCGAGCGGCACAGGGCCGGCCCGCCGAGCCTGCGGGTCCGGGCCACCGCGGCCCCGGTGATGTCGACCCCGAGCGCCGGCACGCCCAGGCCCAGCAGGGCCGCGACGAGCCGGCCGGGGCCGCAGCCGAGGTCCACCACCGGCGCGGTCAGCCGGGTGCAGCGCAGCAGCAGCCCGTGGTCCGCGCCGGCGGCGGGCGCGCACCAGCGTTCGACGTCGAGCGGGATCCGGCAGCCGTCCTCGCGGCGCAGCCACAGCGGGCCCCGCCCGGCGCGGACGGCCTCGGCGAACGGGTCGTCCACCCAGGCCTCGGTCGCGACACTCACCCCGCCACCTCCCGGTCGCCCTCGATCGATCGCAGGCAGGCGGCGAACCTGCTGCCCGGGGCCTCGGCGGCGACGTGACGCGCGTCCCGGATGGTGTCCACGTCGGTGACCACCGGGAGGTGGCGGACCAGCAGGTCCTCCGCCGCCAGCCGGTCGAGCAGGGCCCGCCCGGTCTCCGGCGTGGACATCGGCAGCCCCAGGAGCAGCCGCCCGGCCAGCCGCGCGTCGGGCCCGGCCAGCCCGAGCGCCCAGAACCCGCCGTCGCCCGCCGGGCCGTACCAGGCGTCGACGCCCGGACGCCGGGCGGGCGACAGGGTCTCCGCCAGGAGGGCGGCGTCCAGCTGCGGAGTGTCCATGCCGACCAGCAGCGCGGGCGCGTGCGGGGCGATCCCGGCGGCGTGCGCGAAGGCGGCCGCGAGCCGTTCGTCCAGCCCGCCGCCCGACTGCGGCACGACCTGCCAGCCCGGCGGGAGCCAGCGGCCCGCCTCGCCCTCCAGGACGAGCAGCCGCCGGCCGGCCGGTACCCGGTCGAGGGCGGCGAGGGTGTCGGCGAGGGCGGCCTCGGCCAGCGCCGCCGCCTGCTCGGGCGTACAGGGCGGGGTCAGACGGGTCTTCACCCGCCCGGGGGCCGGCGACTTGGCGATCACCAGCAGGGTCGGCGCCGGCGCGGCCAGCACGGCCCGCATGTCGCGGACGGCCTGCCGGGTGCCGCGCACGGTGCCGGTGACCTTGGAGCGACCCGCGCGCGGCAGGTAGTCGACGGGCGTCTCGGCGATCCGCATTCCGGCCGCCGACGCGGCGAGCACCATCTCCAGGGGGTAGCCGGAGCGGCGGTCGCCCAGGCCCAGCGCCAGCAGCCGCTCACGGCGCGCGGCCCGCATCGGCCCGAGGTCGTGCAGCGGCGCCCCCGTCCGCGCCCGCAGCCGGTGGGCCAGGGCGGCATTGGCCAGCCGGGCGTGCAGCGGCCACGCGCCGGCGGTCGTGGGGCGGCGGCGGCCGAGCACCAGGTCCGCCGCGCCCGCGGCGACCGGAGCCGTGACGAGAGGCAGCTGGGCGGGATCCAGCGAGCCGTCGCAGTCCATGAAGCAGACCAGCTCGGCGGTGGCGGCGAGCAGCCCGGCGTGGCAGGCGGCGCCGAAGCCGCGCCGCGGCTCCCGGACGACCGTCGCGCCCATCGACCGGGCCAGCTCGGCGGAGCCGTCGCGGGAGCCGTTGTCGACGACGATCGCCCGCCAGCCCGGGGGGACGCGCCCCAGCACCCAGGGCAGGGCCTCGGCCTCGTCGAGGCAGGGCAGGATCACGTCGGCAGGCGGCCGTGGGGGAATCGGAGGGGTCACGTCGGCCACGCTAGGTGCGGACGGGCCCGCGGCGGCCGAACGGCGCCCTTACGAAAGTCCAACGCCGGCCCGCGGCGGGCGGGGAGCGCGCGGGGGAGCCGCATCCGCCGGCCCGCGATCTTACGGAACGCGAACGTCGACCACGGCGCGGCCCCCGACCACCACCGCGGCTCGTATCCTCGGCGAGGTGAACGACAGCCCCGCTCCCCCCGGACCCCCGGACCCCGCCCGCATCCTGGTGATCGACGACGACCTCACCGTGGGCGAGGTCGTCGCCGGCTACCTCACCCGGGCCGGCCACCGCGTC
The DNA here is from genome assembly GCF_042883905.1 of Kitasatospora sp. NPDC058170. Taxonomy (NCBI): domain Bacteria; kingdom Bacillati; phylum Actinomycetota; class Actinomycetes; order Kitasatosporales; family Streptomycetaceae; genus Kitasatospora; species Kitasatospora sp. NPDC058170. The sequence goes on along the minus strand of NZ_JBHVUV010000006.1, from coordinate 284,042 downwards.
GACCGGGCCTGCGACGGCGACCAGGGCCTCCACCTGGCCCGCGCCCACCGCCCCGACCTGCTGGTCCTGGACCTCATGCTCCCCGGGATCGACGGCCTGGAGATCCTGCGCAGGCTGCGCGCCACCGAGGACGGCGCCGACCTCCCCGTGGTCCTGCTCACCGCCAAGGGCGACGAGGCCGACCGCATCCTGGGCCTGGAACTGGGCGCGGACGACTACGTCACCAAGCCGTTCAGCCCGAGGGAGCTCGTGCTGCGCGTCCAGTCCGTCCTGCGCCGCTCCCGCGCCGCCGCTCCCGCGGCCCCGGCCCCCGTGCCGCTGGAGTCCGGGGACATCACGCTCGACCCGAAGGCGCGCCGCGCCCATCGCGCGGGGCGTGAACTCCTCCTCACACTGCGGGAGTTCGACCTGCTGGCGTTCCTCCTCCGGCACCCCGGGACGGTCTTCGCCCGGCAGGAGCTGATGCAGCGGGTCTGGGGCTGGGACTTCGGCGACCTCTCCACCGTCACCGTCCACGTCCGCCGCCTGCGGGAGAAGATCGAGGACGACCCCGCCGCACCGACACTGATCACCACGGTCTGGGGCGTCGGCTACCGCTACGACCCGGCCACGGACGACAAGGACGGCCCGGCGTGAAGGACCTGCTGCTGATCGCCCTGTTCGCGGGGCTCGGCGCCACCGGCGCCGGCCTGCTCGGCTGGGTGGCCGTGCGCCTGCTGCGCCGCCGCTCGATGGCGCTCTCCCTCTTCTGCGTCGCCTTCGTCACCGTCCTCGCGGTCACCTCCGGGACGCTCGCCGTCGCCCAGGCGATGTTCCTGTCCGGCCACGACCTCGGCGTGGTGATCACCGTGCTCGGCATGGCCTCCGTGGTCTCGCTGCTCACGGCCGCACTGCTCGGACGCCAGGTCGTGGCCGGCAGCCGTGCCCTGACCGCAGCCGCCCGGACGGTCGGAAGCGACACCGGCTTCACCGCGCCGGAGCATCCGCTCGGGCTCGAACTGGCCCAGCTCAGCGCGGAACTCGCCGCCACCAGCGCCCGGCTCGCCGAGTCCCGCGCCCGGGCGCAGGCGCTGGACGCCTCGCGGCGCGAGCTGATCGCCTGGATCTCGCACGACCTGCGCACCCCGCTGGCCGGGCTGCGCGCGATGGCCGAGGCGCTGGAGGACGGCGTGGCCGACCGGCCGGAGCTCTACCTCAGGCGGATCCGTGCCGAGGTCGAGCGCCTCACCGGGATGGTCGACGACCTCTTCGAGCTCTCCCGGATCCAGGCCGGCGCCCTGTCCCTCTCGCTCTCCCGGGTGTCCGTCTACGACCTGGTCGACGACGCCCTGGCCGGCGCGCACCCGCTGGCCCGGCAGCGCGGCGTCCGTCTGGAGGGCCGTCAGGTCGCCGCCGAGCCGGTCGAGGTGGACAGCCGCGAGATCACCCGGGTGCTCGGCAACCTGCTGGTCAACGCGATCCGCTCGACGCCGGAGGACGGCGTGGTCGCCGTCTCCGCCCGCCGCGAGGTCGACGAGGTGGTGCTCTCGGTCACCGACGGCTGCGGAGGCATCCCGGAGCAGGACCTCTCCCGGGTGTTCGAGACCGGCTGGCGCGGCAGCGCCGCCCGCACGCCGCGGCGCGATCCCGGCGAGGGCGGGGACAGCGGCGCCGGGCTCGGACTGGCCATCGTCCGCGGCATCGTCGAGGCGCACGCCGGGCGCGCCCGGGTGCACAACGTCACCGGGGGCTGCTGCTTCGAGATCGCGCTCCCGGCGGCGCCCGGGTAGTCAGGCCCGCAGGGGCGCCGCGGCGAACTCGGCCATCCCCGCGTGGAACGGCACCCGGGCCCGCCAGCCGAGCTCGGCCCGCAGCCGGGACGAGTCGGCGGTGATGTGCCGGACGTCCCCGAGCCGGTACTGCCCGGTCACCACCGGCGCCGGCCCGCCGTGGGCGTCGGCCAGCGCCCGGGCCATCTCGCCGACCGTGCGCACCTCGCCGCTGCCGACGTTGTAGGCCCGGGCACTGCCCGGCACCCGGCTGCCGACGTCCTGCAGTGCGGCGAGGTTGGCCGCCGCGACGTCGTCGACATGGACGAAGTCCCTGCGCTGGCCGCCGTCCTCGAACACCCGGGGAGCCGTGCCGCGGGCGAGCGCGGAACGGAACAGCGAGGCGACCCCGGCGTACGGGGTGTCGCGCGGCATGCCCGGGCCGTAGACGTTGTGGTAGCGCAGGGCCAGGACGGACCCGCCGCAGGCGCGGGCCCAGGCCGCGGCCAGGTGCTCCTGGGCGAGCTTGGTCGCGGCGTACACGTTGCGGGGGTCGCCCGGCGCGTCCTCCGCGACCATCCCGGGCCGCAACGCGGCGCCGCACACCGGGCAGGGCGGCTCGAACCGCCCGGCGTCGAGATCGTCCGGGCGCCGCGGACCGGGCGCCACACCCCCGTGCTCCGCGCACACGTACCGGCCCTCCCCGTAGATCACCATCGACCCGGCCAGCACCAGGCTCCGCACCCCCGCGCGGGCCATCGCGGACAGCAGCACCGCCGTGCCGAGGTCGTTGCAGCCGACGTACTCGGGCGCGTCGGCCAGGTCGAGGCCGAGCCCGACCATCGCCGCCTGGTGGCAGACCGCGTCCACCCCGGCCAGGGCCTGCTCCACCGCCGCCGCGTCCCGCACGTCGCCGTGCCGGAACCCGACGCCGGCCGGCAGCGCGGGCGCCGCCCCCGACGGGTGGACCGCGGGCAGCAGCGCGTCCAGCACGACCGCCTCGTGGCCCGCCGCGACCAGGGCGCGCACGACCGCCGAACCGATGAACCCGGCGCCGCCGGTGACCAGAATCCTCATGCCCGGCGACGCTACCGGCCGCCCCGCCCGTCCGGCCCCCGCAGCGCGCGGGCGTCAGCAATCCGTAAGAGCCGGCCGCACCGCCCGTCCGGCCCCCGCAGCGCGCGGGCGTCAGCAATCCGTAAGAGCCGGCCGCACCGCCCGCCGCTCCTCACCGCCGGGGCGGAGGGAACCGGTGGCGCCTCATCTGCCCTGACCGGTCGGCGGTGGGCCGCCGGGTGCCCGGAGCGGATCGTCCAGATCTCCCAACTGTCGCCACAGTGCGGCCTCCTGGGCCGTCGGGGGCAGGTGGGGGAGGAGTCGTTCAGGGTGCCCGGGAGGCAGCTGGAGGCGGCGGGGGGCCGTGGCGCCGTCTCGTCCGGGGGACGCAGGGAGGGCGGCCTCCGGCGGTGCCAGCCCGAGCAGGGCGCCGTACGCCCGCAGGCCGGCGATGATGTGGCGGTTCAGCAGTCGGGCGATCCGTGCCAGGTCCGTGCCGATGTCGAATCCCCTCTCCCGCTGGGCGGGTGGCCCCCTGCCGGCCCCGGTGTGCGCCGGGAGGGAGGGGGCCACCCGGGCCTCAGTCCCCCTGGCCGTAGCCGGAGTTGACGATCCGCTTCGCTCCCTCGGCGTAGAAGCCCGGGTCCTCGGGGAGGTCCGTGGCCAGGGCGTCGACGTAGCGGTTGTACATGCAGAACGCGGCGGCGATCAGGACGGTGTCGTGGATCTCGGTGTCACCGGCGCCGGCCGCCCGGGCGGCCGCCACCGCCTCCTGCGAGACCGGCCCGACCTGCCCCCGGACCTCGCCCGCGATGCGCAGCAGGGCCCGCATCCGCTCGGTGAGCGGCGCGGACGCGGGGTCGGCCAGGGCGGCCTTCACCAGCTCCTCGCCACCCTCCAGCTGCGCCGCGGCGAAGGCGCTGTGGGAGTTCGTGCAGAAGCGGGTGCCGTTGAGGTCGGAGACGTACGCGGCGACCAGCTCGCGCTCGCCGCGGCTCATCGGGGCCGGGCTCCGCAGCAGCGCGTCGGCGAGCAGCGACAGCGGCGCACCGGTGTCCGGACGGAGCGTCAGCAGCCCTGTGATTCCCGGCAGTTTGTTGTCAATGGCAATGTGCGGCACGGTGCACTTCCTCGTCTCGGAGGGTCGGACGACCAGCAGTCCATCGTCACGGGAGGCGCTTCGGGCGGTCAACTCCCAGATTGCCCCGCCCTCGTGGGCCGCGGCCGCGCCGCGCGCGGGCCGGAGACCCGTGATCGCGCTGTCGCTTCGTCAGTAAAGGCGGAGGATCGCGGCACTAGTCTTGGCCCGGACGATCCGTCAACTCATGTCGTGCCCGGTGTGGGAGACAGCGGCGCCGGGTGCCATCGATCGCTGAGCGGGGAGGCTTCACCGTGAGTCGAACAGACGTGTGCCCACGTGTGCTCATAGTCGGGGCGGGACTGGCCGGTACCGCCACGGCGATCCGGCTGCTGCGCTTCGCGCGCCGGCCGCTGGAGATCGTCCTGCTGGAACGGCGTGCGGACTACCGCTCGGCGGGTATCGCCTACCACCGGGACGGCAACCCCTGGGACCACGTGTTCAACATCCAGGCGGGCCGGATGTCGGTCTTCCGGGAGGACGTCCTCGACTTCATCCGCTGGGCCAACCTCGAAGCCGACCGCAGCGGTTGGCCGGCCTTCTGGGTCGACTTCGAGTTCGTCGAGCAGGGCCCGGCGCCCCGGCGGATCTTCCAGGACTACCTGAACGACCGGCTGGCCGAGGCCCGGCGGGAGGCCTGCCCCGGGGTGGTGCTCGTCGAGGCGGACGGCGAGGCGGTCGACCTGGAGGTGCTGCCCTCGGGGATCGAGGTGACGGTGCGGCAGCCGGGTCCCGGCGGTGCTCCGGACGGCCGGGATCCGGAACCGGCGGTGTTCCCCGCCGACCACGTGGTGCTGGCGACCGGCCTCGAACTCAAGGAGCTGCCCTTCGCGGCCGAGGTGCTCGATCACGAGTCCTTCGTGCGGGACCCGTACTCCGCGGCCGCGATCCGCAAGCTGGAGGGGCTCCCGGCCGAGGCGGACGTCGCGATCGTGGGATCCGTGCTGAGCGCGTACGACTCGGCCGGCCTGCTGCTGCGGCAGGGGCACTCCGGACGGATCCACCTGATCTCCAAGACCGGGACGATGTTCCGGACGTATCCCGGCGGCCACGAGCACGAGGTGCTGCAACTGCCCTGTCCGAGGGCGCTGTTGGAGCCGTACCGGAATCGTGAGGAGTTCCTGGCCCGGGTCCGGGCCGAATGGGAGAGCGCGTGCTCGGCGGTCGTCCGGGACCACCCCGGAATCGACCGGACGGTGGTCGCCGAGCGGGTGGCCAAGGCGTGGGAGCCGCATCTCCCCGAGGCCATCGAGCGGATCCCCTCCGAGGAACTGCGCTGCCTGCTGGACGAGTTCGGTACGGCGATCGCCGCGCTCCGGGTGGGCGCGGTGGAGTACACGATGGCGGTCATCGAGCGCGCCGTGCACCCGGTGGACGGCCCGGTGAGGCTGGTCGTCGGCAAGGTGGAGGGAATCGCTCCGACGGAGTCGGGGCGGCTGCGCGTCTCGATCGGGTCGCCGGGGGAGAAGTGCGCCGTCGAGGCCGACCTGGTGGTGTCCAACGTGGGCAGGGAGTCGGACTACAGCAGGGTCGGCGGGCCGCTCTGGAGGAACCTCCTGCGCCGGGGGACCGCGGTGCCCCACGAGCGCACCGGGCGCGGGCTGGAGGTCGACGGGCAGGGGGTGCTGCTGCGTGCCGACGGCGAGCCGGTCGGCCCGGTGTTCACGGTCGGTGTGCTGCGCGAGGGCGACGAGATCGTGCGGAACGGCCGAACCGGTGCGTTCACGTTCAATCTCGCCGCCATCAAGAACCAGTCAATCGCCGTGGCCGCGCGCGTGATCGAACAACTGGAACTCCCCGACGAGGGTTTGGACCGTGACATCGCTGAATTCCATGGCCATGTCAGCAATATGGAGGAAGCGGCCCTGGTCGAATTCGAGGAGGCTGTGGTCCTGGAGGTGTGGAGGTTGGCTGCGCGTGCTCGAAGCGAACGGGAAGTTCTCGATTCCCGGCTGGAAGCCCGTATCCGGTCCCTGGGCGGGATTTCGGTCCCTCCGGCGGACGCCTCCCGCCGGGACCGCCTGATGAGGGCGGTCGTCGGCCGGGCCGCGGTCGAGCGACTCACCGATGTCTCCGTGACGCCGCGGCAACTGCGCCGGCAACTGGGCTTGGAGAACGCTGACGCTCTGGAGGATTAGGTGAACGGGCGACGGATTCAGGGATCCCTTTTGACCGGTGGAAGGCAGGGCGTGTTGCGAGGTGTCTGTAACCGCACGAGAAATCCGCTCGACGGGTCCATCCTCGTCGCCCCCTCCCTCGAAGCGAGTCTGTACGAAGCGATCGTGGCGGCGCGGGCGATCGTCTGCAGTTCCGGCGGGCTGACCGGCCACATGCAGTCGATCTGCCGCGGCAGGGGAATTCCGGTGCTCCGCGTGGACGGGGCCGAGCTCGCCGACCTGGTCGGCGAAGTGACGCTGCACCTGGAGAGCCAGTCGATCGTCCTCGGGTCCGACACGGGCGCCGGGGCCGCGGGCTCGGCGGACGGGAGCTCCTCGCTGGACGACCTCGGCTCGGCGTGCGCGGTCATCGCGGACCTGCAGGACATCCGCACGATCAACTCGTGCGGGCCGAAGGCCGCACAGGTCGACTCCTTCTTCATCCGGGAGGAGTTCCTCTGCCTGGCGGCCGGCCTGCGTCCGCTCGACTGCCTGGACGGCGGCCCGGCCGCCGTCGCGTCCTACGGGCGGGCCCTCGCGGACCGGCTCTGTACCTTCGTCGAGGCGCTGCTGCCCAACCAGCGGCTGATCCTGCGGCTCCTCGACCTCCGCTCCGACCACGCCGCCGGGGTCACGGAGCTGGCCCCGGTCGCCGTCGAACCCAACCCCGAACTGGGCCTGCACGGCGCCCGCTGGCTGCTGGGCTCGGACGCCTACCGGGACGCGCTGCACGTCGTGCTCGGGACGCTGCGCTCGCGGCTCGGCGAGGACGCGGGCCGCGTGCACCTCTCCGTCCCGTTCCTCAACGACGCCGAGGAGTTCGCCCAGCTCAGGGCGCACCTCGACCTGCCGCCCGGGGTGCCGGTGTCCGCGTTCATCGAGACGCCGGCGGCGGTGCACGCCGCCACGGCGATCTGCGCCGCGGGCGCCACCGAGCTGTTCGTCGGGACGAAGGACCTGGTGCAGTTCTACCTCGCCGCCGACCGGAGCAACCACCTGGTGGCCGACTCCTACCAGACCCGGCACCCGGCCGTCCTGGACGGGGTGCGGAGGGTGGTGGAGTCCGCGCGGGCCGTGGGCATCCCGGTGCGGGTGTTCGCGCTCGGTGCGGACCTCGCCCACTACCTGGAGGGCCTGCCGACCCCGGACGGCTACATGATGTGCACCGCCGAACTCCAGCAGGTGGTCCTGCAGTCGCAGTCGCAGCCGCAGTACTGACCGAACCGACCGGTCCGACAGGGCGGGGCGCAGCCGGAATCCCACCGGCTGCGCCCCGTCTGTCGTGTCCCCGGGAGCCTCCCCACGACGCACCCGGGCCGCCCCGGGCCGCCCCGGGTGGGCCCAGGCGGGCCCGGGGCGGCCCGGGACGACGGAAAGGCCGTACGTGCGCCCGCTCGGGCGCACGTACGGCCTCGGGGAGGCGCGGGGGGTACGGGGTCAGGCCGCCATCGCCCGGGGGCTCTGGGAGCCGCCGACCTCGGCCGGGTGGGCGGCCGCCGGCGCGCCGGCGCCGCTCCGCTCCCGCTGGCGCTTGACCAGATGGGCGACCCACCAGCCGAGACCGCGCAGCAGGCACACCAGGCTGGTCGCGAAGAACAGGGTGTAGACGACGTTGAACAGCATCAGGACGCCGTAGGTCATGGCGACCGACGAGCCGAACATGAACTGGTTGCGCGCCTTGAACGGCGTGGTCCCGGGGTCGGTGATCATGTAGTTGGTGAACAGCACGAACGCGACGCCGCTCATCGGACCGAGGGCCGAGAAGATGGCGACGTCCCAGACCCAGTGCCTGATCAGCGCCTGGATCACGAACCCGCCGAGCCAGCCGACGATCAGCGCGACCTTCTTGGTGAGCATGGAGTTGATCACGGTCCCGGCGGTCGCGATGATCAGCGGGATGGCGACCCGGAAGAAGGTGTTCGCGTTCTCGGTGAACTGGTACGGCGGGGCGATGCTCGCCCAGGAGCCGAAGCAGAGCAGCGAGACGGTGATGCCGAAGTTGGACGGGTTCATGAAGTGCCGCATCCGGCCGGCGATCGGCGCCTGGAGCGCGTGCTTGCCGGCGACGCCGACGAACACCCCGAACAGCACCGGGAGCGGCTGGTTGTTGGCGTAGAACAGCATGTTCATGGCAATGCCGGTGATGTGCGACGGCAGCAGGAACTCGTACATGCCGCGCATGCCGTTGCCGAGGAAGCGGGGGGAGCGCCGCTGGGCCCAGGCGCTGATGAGCTCGAAGACGATCTCGACGGTGTAGGCGAAGAGCACCGAGATGATCGGCCAGAGCCAGGGCTGCTCGAAGCCCAGCAGGGTGTAGCCGAAGATGTTGAAGATGGTGATGGAGGCCGCGAAGTTCCGCAGGGCCAGGTAGCGCGGGTCGGGCTTGGCCGGTGCCGGGGGTGCGGCGGGGGCCGGGGCCGGGGCCGTCGTCGAGGTCGCGGTCATCGGTTCGGAACCTCCTTGGCGGCACCGGTCAGCATGAACGAGTGGGTGCCGGGGGTGAGCTGCTCGGTCTGCTCGTGGAGGCCGCCGTTGCTGTCCCGCCAGCACAACTGCACGGTCACCGGGCCCTGCTGGTCGCCGAGCCCGAAGTGCACGTCGAAGCTGCGGAAGCCGCCGTGCCCGCTGCCGCCGTCGAGCTGCGAGACCTGGGTGCCGGTCGGCGTGGTGACCTTCACGGAGGCGCCGTAGGCGGGGGAGCCGGTGTTCACCAGCCCCATCTCGGGGTCGTCGTCCGTGGAGGGGCGGTACAGCCGCAGGTTCAGGTACTTGCCGGGGGACGGCGCCTTGTTGGCGTAGAAGGCCGGCGGGCCCCACTGGCGGGCGATCGCGAAGTCGAGCAGGCCGCTGCCGGTGGTGTCGCCGGTCGCGATGGCGCGGGTCGGCGTGGGCACCGCGATCCCGAGGTGCTTGCTGATGTTGACGAACTCGCCGCTGGCGGACCGGGCGTAGAAGGCCATCGCCTCGTCGCCGGAGAGGTCGTCGCCCGGCTGGACATTGGGCCACATCGCGGGGTTCGACAGCAGGTCGTCGTTGGTCATGGCCATCTCCTGCAGCCACGGCCAGCGGTTGATCTTGCCCTTGACGAACCCGTCGGCCTGGAGGATGTCGAGATTGCCGGAGTTGCGGAAGTCCGCCATCTTGGTGTCCCAGGACCAGCCGGTCCAGGCCACCCCGTGCTCCTGCGCCTCCTGGGTGAACGGCGCGACGCCGTCGGCGAGTTGGCGCTTCATGTCGGCGGCGTCCTTGGCCTGGTTGATCCAGAGGAAGTTGCTCTCCTCCAGGCCCCAGGCCGTGGTGATGTTGCTGACCATGATGTCGAAGGCGCCGTTGCGGTTGACGTCGCCGAAGTCGGCGCCCATGCCCTTGAACGAGCCCTTGCCGAGCACGAAGGACTTGGGCGTGGTCGCGCCGCGCGTCCCGGTGGCCTCGGTGAACCGGATGCGGCCCGGCGTCGACTGGTTGTAGAGCAGGTGGCTGTGCCCGAAGTCGTTGGCCACGTACAGCTCGGGCAGGCCCTCGCCGGTCAGGTCGGCGGCGGCGATGGCGAGCGTCCACCCGGTGGCGGCGTCGAAGGGGATCGCGTCCTTCTCCTCCACGAAGTTGGCCTGCGGCTCGTTGCCCGAGGTCGCGCTGACCCAGCGCAGCACGTGGTCGCCGCCGGCGTTCTTGGCGTTGGAGAGCGAGTTGTTCATCAGGACGTTGTTGAGCCCCTTGGGGTCGAGCACGTCCGAGTCGGGGAAGTAGTTCCCGATCACGATCGAGGGGTGCCCGCTGCCGTCCAGGTCGCCCACGTAGTCGGCGTCGGTGTTCCAGCGCGGGCCGTGGTACTTGCCGTCGATGGAGGTCGAGGGCACCAGCTCGCGCGGGACGTAGGAGGTCGGGGACGGCATGTGGGCGTCGGCCTTCGGCAGGAACAGGATCGGGGTCCGTCCCCAGTAGGTCACCAGCAGGCCCATCCGGCCGTCGCCGGTGAAGTCGCCGGGGGTACAGCCGGTGGGCGCCATGGTGTCGTCGACCGGGAGCGGGGCCGCGTCGAGGACGAACGGGGTGAAGCGGTCCGCCTCGCGGGCGGTCGGCGTGTACGTCACCACGACCTGGTTCGTGCGGGTGTCGACGATGCACATACCGTCGGCCCGTCCGTGCCCGGTGAGGTCGTTGATGGCGATACCGGCACCGACCGAGGAGATCCAGGAGCGGATCTTCTGGTAGGACGGGTTCACGTCGCGGACCGTGCGCATGGGCTGCGCGTCGTATCCGGCCGGCATGGCGATGGGCATTTCCTGGAACGCGTACTGCGTCGCGGTCTCCTCGGCGCCGGCCACCGCGACCGATTCCCGGCTGGCGAAGAACAGTGAGGTCGCCACCACCACCGTTGCCAGGCCGGGAATGATCCTTCGGATTCGTTCTCGATACAACACATTCACCTCTCCGTGTGGAAATTGACGATGTGGTGGATCGTTGCTGGAACGTCCCTCTACGAACTTGGCTGACAATTAGCCGATTCAAGAGTCCCGCAGCGGCCGGGCGAATGCTTCTCCCGTCGTGCTGACGGGGTCAGGAATTCCCGGGGGCAGCGAGCCGGGCGCCCATTTCCCGGGCCGCGGAGAAGGCCGCCCAGAATGTCAGCTCGATCAGTGCGCCGTCACCCGGCCGTTCGTGCCGGAAGCCCGCGACGACCGCCTCGTCGACCTGGTAGGAGGCGAGGGCGGTGAGCAGCGCCAGCCGCCCGGCCGCGCGATCGGCGGGCGGCAGGGCGGCCACGGCCTCGTCGACCCAGCCGCGGCCGAGGCCCCTCGGCCGGCCGTCCCAGCGGGCCAGTTCGGTGCGGACCAGCCCGCGGACGGACTCCGGCACCGTGCGTGCTCCGGCCGACTCGGCGGCGGCCGCCGCGCGGGCGAAGGCGCCGGCCACGCTCGGGGTGGCGGCGGCCCAGCCGAGGTCCGCGGGCAGGGCCGCGCCCGGCAGCAGTTCGAGTGAGCTGCCGGGCGCCCAGTGCCGAGCGGTGGCGGTCCCGAGGAACCGCCCGAGCAGGGCGCCGGCCCCGCTGCGGACCGCGGGCGGCGCGACGGCGGGGAACGGGCTGTCCGGCAGGAAGATGTTGACCATGCGGTTGAGGTGGTGGAACGTCACCGCGACCCCGACCAGCTCCGGGGCGTGGGCGGCGGGGAACGGAGCCGGCCGGGCACCGCCCGAGCCGGCCCACTCGGCGACCGCCCCCGGCGCCGCACCGGCCGGCTCCGGAAGGCGGCGCAGCGCCATGCCGTGCACCTCGACGCAGTAGGGGCAGGAGTTGGCCTCGGAGACCGCCGTCGCGACCACCTCCTTGAGGGCCCGGTCGACGGCGCCGGCGGCGACCAGCGTCTCCCGCAGCATCATCCAGGAGGCCGCGAGGGCGGCGGGTGCCGGGGAGTGCAGGGCCACCGGCGGGGCGAGCATGCCGAACTCCCGCTCCATGTCGGCGTAGACCCGGCCGACGCGCTCCCCGGCGCGGGGCACCCGGACGGGGGATACGTGGCGGACCTGGTCGAGCGACCGCCGCAGTGCCGACCGGAGGACTGCTCCAGCCATCGTCGTCTCCTTCGGTTGACGGTGTCCGGGTGCGCCCGCTGAGCACGGTCAGCCGTGCAGCCGCTTGGCGGCGAGCGGGAGGACGGTACGGCGCCCGTTGTCGCCCGCGCCCGGGCCGGGCGCGCCGTAGCCGACCTTGATGCCGCGCTGCTGGGCGGCCCGGACGATGCCGGGGATCGCGCGCTCGGCGAGCGCGGAGATGGTGAGCGCCGGGTTGACGGTCAGTGCGCCGGGCACGGCGGATCCGTCCGTGACAAAGATGCCCGGGTGGCCGCGGAGTTCGTGGCCGTCGTCCAGCGCCGAGGTGGCCGGGTCGTCGCCGATCCGGCAGGAGGCCAGCGGGTGGACGGTGTACGCGCCGACCAGGTCGTTCGTCCAGGGCATCACCCTGGCCAGGCCGTCCCGCTCCAGGATCGACTTGACCACGGCGTCGGTCTCGTCCCAGGCGCGCAGCGTGTTGGGCGTCGGGCGGTAGCTGAGCGGGCCGGCGCCGAGCATCTGCTGCGAGATCCGGGTGGCGTTGCCGGTGGGCGGCGGCGGGCCGAAGACGCCTTCGTTGTCGTCCTCGATCATGGTGAAGACGGTCAGCCAGGACTGCCACTGCCGGACCAGGTCCTTCTTCTCCACGCCGAACCACGAGGGGCCGGCCGCGTCGGGGACCTGGGCCAGGATGGTGCCGAAGCCGGGCGGGAAGTAGAGCTGCTCCAGCGAGTACCGGTGGTACTCGGGCAGGTTGCCGTCCAGGTTGTCCCAGCTGGCGACCACCGGGCCCTTGCCGATCTGGTTCGCCGCGTACGCCCGGCCGTCGCCGCGGTCCAGGCCGAGCAGTTCGGCGGCCTTCTCCTCGTTGATGACGGCGGTGTTGAGCCGCTCCCCGTTGCCGGAGAAGTACCGGCCCACCGCGTACGGCATCGGGCCGAGGTCGGGCTCCGAGCGCTTGAGGATGACCGGTGTGGCGCCCGCCCCGGCGGCCAGCACCACGATCTTGGCCTCGATGACGCCGTGGCCGACCTGCTCGCGGTAGTCGACCTCGTCCACCACGTTGTAGTGCACGCGGTACCCGCCGTCGTCGGTCCGTTCGAGGCGCTGGACCTCGTGCAGCGGTCGGATCTCGGCGCCGTGCGCGAGCGCGCCGGGCAGGTAGTTGAGCAGCAGGGAGCGCTTGGCGTCGAAGCGGCAGCCCGCCATCATCCAGTTGCAGTTGGTGCACTTGGTGTTGTCGACCGCCACCGGGACGGGGTTGGCCGTGCGGCCGGCGTGGTCGCAGGCGGCCGCGAACAGGCCGCCGGCGAAGCTGACGTCCTTCCAGTCCTGCTTGGTGATCGGCAGGGCGTCCGTCACCACGTCGTACCAGGGGTCCAGGGTGTCGCGGGTGATCGCGGCGGGCCACATCCGCCGGCCGATGCCGCCGCGGCGCTCGAAGACGAACCGCGGTGCGCGGGGCATGGCGGCGAAGTAGACGACGCTGCCGCCGCCGACGCAGTTTCCGCCGAGCAGGCTCATGCCGTCGCCGACGACGAAGTCGAAGATCCGGGTGTAGGAGGAGCCGAGCAGGAAGTCGTGCTCGAACTCGTCGGCTTTCAGCCAGGGTCCGCGCTCCAGCACGACCACCTTGGCGCCGCCCGCGGCGAGGTGGTAGGCCGCGATGGCGCCGCCGAATCCGCTGCCGATCACCAGGACGTCGGTGCGCTCGCTACTGCTCATGCCGGGCTCCCTGAGGCCGTCGTGTCCGGGTGCGAGTCGGCCAGCTGGCGGCCGTAGGTGAAGTCCGAGAACCGCCAGAGGCCGTCGGCTCCGGGCTTGCTGAAGCCCATCGCGGTGAGCCCCGGGTGGTCGTCCGCCATGGCCTCGGCGGTGTGCCGGTGGGCGCCGGTGTCGTAGGCCATGTTGCAGAACAGCGCCAGCAGGACCCACAGCGGACGCTCGGGGTGCGCGACCGCGGTCAGCCGCCGCACCAGCTCGGTGCGGTGGGCGAAGGACAGTGCGACGAAGGTGGGCACGGACGCGTCCAGGTCCAGCTGCTGCTCGGCCGCGTAGGTGTCGGCGTGCGCGTTCAGCGCGGAGGCGAAGTTGGGCAGATCGGGGGCGAGTCCCGTCCCCGGGAGCTCCAACAGGTCGATGGCGCCGGCGACCACCGCGCCGCCCCCCTCGGCCGCACCGGCCACCGCCAGGTCGGTGGGGGAGCGTTTCTCGCCAGGGACGATGGTGTCCGCGAACGCTTCCAGGGTGATCGTCCTGCCCTGCTCTTCTTCTGAAGTGCCGGATGGCAACGGCTCTCCTCCTGTTCATCGGCGGTGCCGCATTGGCTAAAGGGGATTCGGCCGGTCATTAACCGGGGTCGAAGTTTGAAACCGACTGGAGCCGGAAAGAGATTTCTACCGGCACGTACGGATGCCGCGGACGGATGTTTCCCGCCCGGTATGGTTTCGCAGCTCCCATCGTGCTGACGGGGCGCTCAGGCTGCATCTTCCGTGTTGCTGCCTGGCTTCGGGAGGATGGCCGGCACGTTAAGTTACCGGCGAGTATGGCCATTATCGATCGTTGATCAGCACAATCGCACTGCTATGGTATTCAATCAACAATCGACCCGAAGCGCCCGCGTCCGGTTGTGTATGAGGGGACGTTTGTGGTCGATGGCCGATGGGCAGCTCTCGGATTCACGATGTTCGAGAGGCATCGGTATGGAGTGTTTCCCGGAAAGTTTTCACTTCTCCGGACAGCCCTGTACTGGAGGTTCGATGGACGACCCCAGAACCACCACGAAGTCGGCGATAGAACAGGCCGTCTTCCGCGCCGTGGAGGCCATGAGCGCGAATATCGGTGAGCCGCTCACGATTGACGACATGGCACGCACCGCGATGTACAGCAAGTTCCATTTCTCGCGGGAGTTCCAGCGGGTCACCGGCGTCTCGCCGAGGCGTTTCCTCTCCGCCCTCCGGTTGCAGGAGGCGAAGCGATTATTGGTCGAGACGGCGATGACCGTGACCGAAATCAGCCACCGCGTGGGCTACACCAGCGTGGGTACTTTCAGCTCCCGATTCGCCAGCAGTGTCGGAGTCTCCCCCACCGCGTACCGCCAGCTCGGCGGATTCGCCACCGAGATCAGGACGGAGAACCAGCCGGTCGCGCGCGAGGGCCGCAGTTCGACGTTGTACGGCGAGGTGCGGGCGCCGCTGGGGGGAGATCTCGGGCTGATCTTTCTGGGCCTCTTCCCGGGCCGGATCCCGCAGGGCCGCCCGGTGGGCTGCGCGATACAGACCAGGCCGGGCCCGTTCATGTTCGAGAACGTGCCTCCCGGCAGCTGGTACCTGCTCGGCCATTCCGTCCCCCGGGGGATGGGCGAGCAGATGGTGCCCGATCAGCAGGTCTGGGTGGCCTCGGTCGGCCCGATCGAGGTGCGACCGGACGTACCGGTACTGCCGATCGACTTCCGTTTCCGCGCCAAGCGCACGCTGGATCCCCCGGTCCTGCTGGCGCTGCTCGATGTGCGGCCGGAGGCGATCTGGCGCAGTGAGATGGCCAGCCGGGCGGTCTGAGCGCCGGCACCGGAACAACGGAACAGCGGTGCGGCCGAAGTTCGGGCCGCACCGCTGTTCCGGTGTACGGGGTGGATCGGGAGCGCCGGGTGGATCGGACGTACGGGGTGGATCCGGAGCGCCGGGTGGATCGGACGTACAGGGTGTAACGGGTGCGCCGGGAGTGCTGGGCGGATCGGACGGACCGGGCGGACCGGCCGGACCGGGAGGTCAGCGCATCGGGTGCGCCGTCATCGGCAGCCCGCCGCGGACGCGGAGCGAGAGCATCGGCTCGGCCACCACCCGGTACCCCGGCACGAGGCTCAGCCGCAGCTCACGGGAGAGCAGCGCGACGGTGAACACCGCCTCCATCAGCCCCAGGCTGTTGCCGACGCAGAACCGCGGTCCGGCGCCGAACGGGATGTAGGCGTACCGCGGCCGTCCGCCGGAGTGCGCCGGGTCGAAGCGGTCCGGCCGGAACTGCTCCGGCGCGTCCCAGAACTCCGGGTGCCGGTGCAGGGTGTACGGGCAGATCAGGACGTCCGAACCGGCCGGCACCGGGTACCCGCCGACCTCGTCCTCCGCCTGGGCCTCGCGCGGCAGGATCCACACCGGCGGGTACAGCCGCATGACCTCCTCGACCACCTGCATGGTGTAGGTCAGCCGGTGCAGGTCCTGGTACTCCGGCAGCCGGTCGCCGAGCACCTCCACCGCCTCGGCGTGCAGCCGCTCGCGGACCTCGGGGTGGCGGTCCACCAGGTAGAGGGTCCAGCCGAGCGTCGAGGCGGTGGTCTCGTGCCCGGCCAGCAGCAGCGTGGTCAGCTCGTCCCGCATCCGCTGGACGCCGACGCGCTTGTCCGGCTCGGCGCGGGTGGACGTCACCAGCCGGGCGAGCGCGTCCTCCTTCCCGGCGAGGTCGCCGGTGCGCGCCACCCGGTCCGCGACCAGGTGGTCGACCGTCCGCTGCAGGGTCTGCCGGGCCTTGCGGAAGCGCAGCTGGTGCGGCAGGGGCACCCACATCGGCACCGAGCTCATGGTGACCATCTCGAACATCGCCTGGTCCTGCACGGCCTCGAAGGCCTCGCCGAGCCCGTGCACGGCCCCGAGGTCGGCGTCCAGGAGGGTGCGGCCGAGCACGCCGAGGGTGAGGGCGGTGATCTCCTCGATCACGTCGACCGGTCCGCCGCCCTCGAAGGTCCGCAGCCGGGCGACGAGCTTGGCCGCCTCCTCGGCCACGATCCCGGCCTGCAGGTTGATCCGCTTGGCCTGGAAGGCCGGCTGGACGACCTTGCGCTGCTTCTGCCAGAGCTTGCCCTCGCTGGTCAGCAGGCCGTCGCCGAGGGCGCGTCTGGCCTGCTGGAGGCCGATGCCCTTGTGGTAGTTGGCGGCGTGGTCGGCGAGCACCCGCTTGGCGTGGTCCGGGTGGTTGAAGAAGTACAGGGTCTTCGGGCCGATCCTGATCCGGACGGCGTCGCCGTACTGGCGCGCCGCCGAGGTCATCAGGGCGAGCCGGTCGCCGGCCAGCTGCCGCAGCAGGCTGGGCATCTCCCGGCGGGCGGGGCCGGGCATCGGCGCGGTGGTGCGGGGCTTCGTCATGGGCGGTCGACACCCCCCGGGGCGGCGAACTCGTCGGCGATCAGCTGCCGCCAGACCTCGTAGGCGGGCTGCCCGGCCGTCGCGGAGGCGGCCTGGCGGGCGTCGAGGGTGATCTGGGCGGCCTCGGCCGGCGGGAGGCCGCAGAGGATCCCGGTGGCGAGCGCGGTGTGCGGTACCACCAGCCCGGCCCGGATCCTCGCCTCGGCGGCGAAGGCGCTGCCCTGGGCGACCAGCGGGCGGTACACCCCGGCGCGCTCCCGCAGCACCAGCAGCTCGTTCTCCTCGGCGCCGCCCGCGTAGCTGGCGGCCAGTCCTGCACCGCTGTAGAGGTCGCCGCGGCGGCGCTCCGGGAACTTCTCGATCATGGTCGCGACCAGGTCGGCCTCGGTGCCGCCGATGAACCACAGGGCCCGGCCGATGCCCTGGTCGATCGCGTTGGCGGCGTAGCCGGGGTGGTTGTGCGCCGGCCAGGGCAGCCCGGTGTCCTGCTGCTGGCCGTGGACGTAGCGGTCGGTGTGGAAGTACGCCTGGTGGAACCCGTAGCCGTCCAGGACCAGCCAGCGCAGCAGCGGGTCGAGCCGGTCGATCGCCGGCCAGCGGAACCGGGGCAGCCGGGCCATCGCCCAGCCGATCCCGACGTACACCATGTAGTTGTGGCGGTCGCCGCGTCCGGCCAGGAACCGGTCGACCGAGCCCCGGCCGCCGAACGGCAGGCCGTCGAGCATCGCGAAGCCCATGCCGGCGCCTTCGTAGGCGAAGCCGCGGAACTGCGTCGGGATGCGTTCCAGCCGCTCCTCGGCCTCGGCCGTGGTGCGGGCCTCCATCGCGTGGCCGTAGCCCTCCAGGAACGTCCGGCCGACGGTCTCCAGGAGGTCCTGCGAAGCTCGGTTCTTCTTGTGGAAACCGCGGGTGTCGAGCAGGGTTTCCCGGGTGTTCGGGGTCAGTATCCGGCGCCTCAGCGCACGCCAGGAGTTCGGCACGGAGTGCTCCTTCCATGTGTTCCGGCGGGTTCGGGAATTCCGTCGGTCGGGATCCGTCAGTCGAGATCGGAGAACTCGTGGCGGACCCGGCTGCGCCACAGCTCGTAGGCGGGGTGCGAACCGTCGCCGGAATGCGTGGCGCCGTCGTCCGCGATCTTCACTGCCTGCTCGACCGAGCGGCCGGTCAGCAGCTCGACGGCGGCCGCCGAGTGCGGCGGCACGTACCCGGAGTACGACCTGGCCCGGATCGCGAAGACCGCGCCCTGGGCCAGTTCGGCCCGGCTCCTTCCGGCCGCCGTGCGCAGCGCGGCCAGTCCCTCGTTCGGGCAGCCGCCGGCGAAGGTCGCGGCCAGTCCGACCCCGCTCCACAGGTCGGGCTGCCGGTGTCCGGGGAACCTCCCGACCGCGGCCGCCACCTGCTCCGGGTGCCCGCCGTTGATGAACCACAGGGCCCGTCCGATCCCCTGGTCCACCGCCCGCGGGAAGTACTCCTTGGAGCCCTGCCACGGGTAGGGCGCCGGGACGTGCTGCCGGTCCACCCAGCGCGCGGTGTCGAAGTAGGCGCGGTCGAAGGCGTAGCCGTCCACCGCGAGCCAGCTCATCACCGGGTGGTACGGCGTCCCGGACAGGTCCGGCAGCACCTTCCTCCAGAGCGGGCGCGGCAGCCGGGCCATCGCGAAGCCGATGCCGATGTAGGCCAGGAAGACGTGCGGCTGGCCCGGGCCGAGCAGCAGGTCGCGGGTCCGGGTGCCGCCCGCGGTGGCGTCCAGGACGGTGAAGGCCATCACGGCGCCCTCGTAGGCGAACCCGCGCTGCTCCGGCTCGACCAGGTCCAGCCGGCGCTCGATCTCCCACTGGTCGCGGACGTCCATGCCCCACTCGAAGCCGCAGACCACGGCCTGCGGCACCGCCTCCAGGTGCCGGGTGGCGTCGGTCGGGGTGACCGGGAAGCCGCGCCGGGCGAATGTCACCTCCGCGAACTGCGGTGCCAGTACCAGTCGTCGCAATGATCCGAGCAGTGTCGGCACGATCGTCTCCTGCCCTTGCCATGAGGGGTGGGGGGAGTCTCCATGCTGGGTGTCGTGCCTGGTCCGGCGCTTCTCCCGGCTTGCGCTGGTCGCGAACCGGCCGGCCGGTGGCTTCGCGAAAATTACGGCGTTATGCAATAACCGTGTGATAATCCTGTTATGTAAAAACTATCCGGCGCATATCGATGGAAAGCATGCTCGAAGAAGACCGGTGCAGTGCGCAGCGGGCATGCTCGATCCGATCGCTCCAGGTCATTCGACTGGCGAAGTTCGGAGGCGATAAACAAATGGACAACAGCCGGATAGCAATCATCGGAATCGGGCTGCGTTACCCGGGAGCGGCCGGGCCGGAGGAACTCTGGGAGGACATCCTCGGCGGCCGCCGGGCCTTTCGGCAGCTCCCCGACGAGCGGATGAACAAGGCCGACTACTGGTCCCCCGACCCGGCCGCACCGGACCGTTTCTACGCCGCCAAGGCGGCGGTCCTGCGCGACTACGAGTTCGACCGCATCGCGTACAAGGTGGCGGGCAGCACCTACCGCTCCACCGACCTGACCCACTGGCTCGCGCTGGACACCGCCGCCCGCGCATTGGCCGACGCCGGATTCGCCGAGGGCGCCGGGCTGCCCAACCGGACCACCGGCGTGGTCATCGGAAACAGCCTCACCGGAGAATTCGCCCGCGCCAACCTCATGCGGCTGCGCTGGCCGTACGTCCGGCGCACGGTCGCCGCCGCGCTCCAGGCCAAGGGCTGGGACGAGGAGGAGACCGGGAGCTTCCTGCGTGAACTCGAAGGCCGGTACAAGGCGCCCTTCCCGGAGATCGACGAGGACACCCTCGCCGGCGGCCTCGCCAACACCATCGCGGGGCGGATCTGCAACCACTTCGACCTGCGCGGCGGCGGCTACACCGTCGACGGCGCCTGCTCCTCCTCGCTGCTCTCGGTGGCCACGGCCGCCGGCGCACTCGCCCGGGGCGACCTCGACCTGGCCGTCGCGGGCGGCGTCGACCTCTCCATCGACCCCTTCGAGGTGATCGGCTTCGCCAAGACCGGCGCGCTGGCCACCGGCGAGATGAAGGTCTACGACCGCGACTCCAACGGTTTCTGGCCCGGCGAGGGCGCCGGCATGCTGGTGCTGATGCGCGAGGCGGACGCCGTCGCCCAGGGCCGCCGGATCTACGCCACCGTCACCGGCTGGGGCGTCTCCTCCGACGGCAAGGGCGGCATCACCCGGCCCGAGGCCGACGGCCACCGGCTCGCACTCGCCCGGGCCTACCAGCGCGCCGGGTACGGCGTGCAGACGGTCTCCTACTTCGAGGGGCACGGCACCGGCACCGCCCTCGGCGACGCCACCGAGATCGCCGCCCTCTCCGCCGCCCGCCGGGCGGCCGACCCCGCCGCCCGCCCGGCCGCGCTCAGCACGGTCAAGGGCAACTTCGGGCACACCAAGGCGGCGGCCGGGGTCGCCGGCCTGATCAAGGCCGCCCTGGCCGTGCACCACCAGGTGATCCCGCCCGCCTCCGGCCACCACGACCCGCACCCCGGCCTGCTCGGCGACGAGGCCGCGCTCTACGTGCCGCGCGAGGCCGGACTCTGGCCGGCCGACCAGCCGGTCCGGGCGGGCGTCTCCGCGATGGGCTTCGGCGGCATCAACACCCACGTCGCCGTCGAACAGGCCCCGGGCGCCGCCCGCCGCGGCGAGCTCGACCCCGGCACCCGCGCGATCGTCGCCGGACGCCAGGACGCCGAGCTGCTGCTGCTGGACGCCCAGGACGCCGCCGAGCTGCGCGAGCGCGCCGACCGCCTGAGCGCCACCGCCGCCAAGCTCTCCTACGCCGAACTCGCCGACATGGCAGCAGAGTTGGCCGGGCAGCTGGCCGACCGGCCGCTGCGCGCGGCGGTGGTGGCGGCCTCCCCCGAGGAGGCCGGGCGCGGCCTGCGGTCGCTGTCCGCCCTGCTCGACGACGGCTACGACGGGCAACTGGTCTGCGCCGAGGGCGTCTACCTGGCCCGGCCCGAGGCCGCCCCGCGGATCGCCTACCTCTTCCCGGGGCAGGGCTCCGGGCGCGGCGCCGTCGGTGCCATGCGGCGCCGCTTCGCGGCGGCCGACGAAGTCCACCGCAGCGCCGGACTGCCCGCGGGCGGCGACCAGGTGGCCACCGAGGTCGCCCAACCCCGGATCGTCAGCGGCTCCCTGGCCGCACTGCGGGTGCTGGCCGACCTGGGCGTCGAGGCGGACACCGCGGTCGGCCACAGCCTGGGCGAACTGACCGCCCTGCACTGGGGCGGCGCGCTCGACGCCGAAGGGGTGCTCCGGCTGGCCGCCGTCCGCGGCCGGGTGATGGCCTCCGCCGGCAAGGGCGGCGGAGCGATGGCCGGCCTGGCCACCGACCCCGACCGGGCCCGGGAGCTCGCCGCGGGCGAGGACACGGTGATCGCGGGCTTCAACGGCCCCCGGCAGACCGTGATCTCCGGCGCCGCCGACGCGGTCGAGCGGGTCTGCCGGGCCGCCGCGGCCGCCGGTGTCACCGCCACCCGGATCAACGTCTCGCACGCCTTCCACTCACCCCTGGTCGAGCCCGCCGCCGAGGCGATGACCGACCGGCTGGCCGAGTTCGACTTCGCTCCGCCGGTGCGAACCGTGGTCTCCACGGTCACCGGGGAGCCCGTCGACCCGTCGACCGACCTGCGGGCCCTGCTGCGCGACCAGGTGCTCCTTCCGGTGCGGTTCCACGAGGCCGCCGCGAAGGCCGCCGCCGAGGCGGACCTGGTCATCGAGGTCGGGCCGGGCCGGGTGCTCACCGGACTGCTCGCCGAGATCGCCCCGGGCCGCCCGGTGCTGCCGACCGACACCGACAGCGCCTCCCTGACCGCGCTGCTCCGGGTCCTCGGCGCCGCGTACGCCGCGGGCGCACCGGTGCGCACGGCCGCGCTCTTCGCCGACCGGCTGGTCCGCCCGCTGAGCCTGGACCGCGAGCCGGTCTTCCTGGCCAGCCCCTGCGAGGCCGCGCCCACCAGCGACCTCGGACGCCCGGCCCCGGAGGAGGCCGCGCCCGCGCAGCAGGGCCAGACCACCGGCGACGGCGAGTCCGTGCTCGAACTGCTGCGCCGCCTGGTGGCCGACCGGGTGGAGCTCCCGCTGGAGGCCGTCACCGCGCACACCCACCCGCTGGACGACCTGCACCTCAGCTCCATCACCGTCGGGCAGATCGTCAACTCGGCGACCAAGGCGCTGAACCTGCCAGTGCTCGCGGCGACGCCCAACTACGCCACCGTCCGGCTCGGCGAACTGGCCGAGATCATCGGCCAGTTGGCCGAGGAGGCGGAGGAGGGGGGCAACCCGGCCGGTGAACTGCCGGGAGTGGCACCCTGGATACGGCCGTTCGCGCTCGACCACGTTGCGACCGAGCCGCTCGGCGCCGTGCACGCCACCGCGGCACCGGGGCACTGGTCGGTGCACGCCACCCCCGGCCACCGGCTGGCCGAGCCGCTGCGGGCCGCGCTCGCGGCGGGCGTCCCCGGCGGCGGTGTGCTGCTCTGCCTGCCCGCCGACAGCGGGGCCGACCAGGTCGAACTCCTGCTGGAAGCCGCCCACGACGTGCTCGCCGCACCGCGGGGCACCAGGTTCGTCGTGGTGCAGGGCGGGCTCGGCGCCGCCGGCCTCGCCCGCACCCTGCACCTGGAGTCCCCGGACACACCGGTCACCGTGGTCGACCTGGCCGACCCCGACCCGGCCGACGGCGTCGACCGGATCGTGGCCCGGGTGGTCGCCGAGGCCGCCGCGACCGACGGGTACACCGAGGTCCGCTACCGGGCCGACGGCACCCGCACCGTCCCCGTGCTCACCGCCCGCCCGCTGCGCCCCGCGGAGCCGTCCGCCGCCCCGCTCGACGCCGCGGACGTCCTGCTGGTGACCGGCGGCGGCAAGGGCATCACCGCCGAGTGCGCCCTGACCATGGCCAAGGACTCCGGCGCCGCCCTCGCCCTGATCGGCCGCGCCGACCCCGGCGCGGACAAGGAGCTCGCGGCCAACCTGGAGCGGTTCGCGGCGGCCGGGATCCGCTACCGGTACGAACGCGCGGACGTGGGCTCCGCCGAGCAGCTGTCCGCCGCGGTCGGTCGGATGGCGGCCGTCCTCGGACCGGTCACCGCCGTGCTGCACGGCGCCGGACGCAACGAGCCGGCCGCGCTCACCGGTCTGACGCCGGAGCGGTTCCGGCAGACCCTGGCCCCGAAGACCACCGGCCTGCGGAACGTGCTGGCCGCCGTGGACCAGGACCGGATCAAGCTGCTGATCACCTTCGGCAGCATCATCGGCCGGGCGGGCCTGCGCGGCGAGGCGCACTACGCCACCGCCAACGACTGGATGACCGAACTGACCGTGCGCTTCGGCGACGACCACCCGCAGTGCCGGGTGCTGGCCCTGGAATGGTCGGTCTGGTCCGGCGCCGGGATGGGCGAACGGCTGGGCGTCGTCGAGGCGTTGACCCGCGCCGGGATCACCCCGATCTCCACCGAGAACGGGGTCGAGGTCCTCCGCCGGGTGCTCGCCGACCCCTCGGCCGGGCCCGTGCTGATGGTCAGCGGCCGGACGGGCGGACTGCCCACGCTCAACCTGCCCGCCGCCGAACTGCCGCTGGGCCGCTTCGTGGAACGCGTCGCGGTGCACTACCCGGGCGTCGAGCTGGTCACCGAGGCCGAGCTCTCCGAAGGCGCCGACCCGTACCTGGGCGACCACCTGCTGGAGGGCGACCTGCTCTTCCCGGCGGTGCTCGGCATGGAGGCCATGACCCAGGTCGCTGTCGCCGTCAGCGGGCACGACGGGCCGCCGCTGCTGGAGGACGTCGAGTTCCGCCGACCGGTGGTGGTGCGGCCCGGAGGCTCGACCACCATCCGGCTGGCGGCCCTCGTCCGGGACGGGGAGACGGTCGAGGTGGTGCTGCGCAGCGAGGAGACCGGCTACGCCGCCGACCACTTCCGCGCCGTCCTGCGCTTCCCGCGGCCCGAGCCGACCGGCGAACGTCCCCCCGCCGACGACCGGCTGCCGGCCGTCCCGGTCGACCCGGTGGCCGAGCTCTACGGCGGCGTGCTGTTCCAGGGCAAGCGGTTCCAGCGCCTGATGGCCTACCGCAGGGCCGCGGCCCGGCACGCGCTGGCGGAGATCTCCACCAGCACGCCCGCGGCCTGGTTCGCGGCCTACCTGCCGCAGCAGCAGCGCCTGGCCGACCCCGGCACCCGGGACGCGATGATGCACGCCCTGCAGTGCTGCGTCCCCGACGCCACCCTGCTGCCGGAGAGCATCGGGCGCCTCTGGCTCGCCGACCCGGCCGACCAGGGCAGCGAGTACGTGCTGCTCGACGCCCGCGAGCGGGAGCAGGACGGCGACCGCTACGTCTACGACCTCGACGTGCGGGCCCCCGACGGCCGGCTGGTCGAGCGCTGGGAGGGCCTGGCCCTGCGCGCCGTCCGCAGGCGGGACGGCGCCGGCCCGTGGGTGCCCTCGCTGCTCGGCTCCTACCTGGAGCGGTCGCTGGAGCGGGTGCTCGGCGGAAGCCGCGCGGTCGTGGTGGAGCCCGACCCCGAGGCCGGGGCCGACCGGCGCGCCCAGTCCGAGCTGGCGGTCGGCCGGGCGCTCGGCAGGCCCGTCGAACTGCGCCACCGGCCCGACGGACGGCCGGAGGTGGACGGGGCGGTGGTCTCCGCGTCGCACGCCGCCGGGCTGACCCTCGCCGTGGTCGGGCAGGGGCGCCTCGGCTGCGACGTGGAGAGCGTGGTGGAGCGCGGCGCCGAGGACTGGGCCGGGCTGCTGCCGGCCGGCCTGCTCGCCGTCCGGGACCTGCTGGCCGCCGAGACGGGCGAGTCCGCCTCGACGGCCGGGACCAGGATGTGGGGGGCGCTGGAGTGCCTGCGCAAGACCGGAGCGACGAGCCAGGCGGTCACCCTGGAACGGGTCCACCCGGACGGCTGGGTGGAGCTCGGCGCGGGGGACGCCAGGATCGCCACCTGGGTCACCGCGGTCAACGACCGGCCCGAGCCGGTGGTGTTCGCGGTCCTGATCGGTACCGCGCTGGACGGAGGGACGCGCTGATGGCCGACTACTACGAGATCCGGCACGTGGTGGGCTTCGAGGAGACCAACCTCGTCGGCAACGTCTACTACGTGAACTACCTGCGCTGGCAGGGGCGTTGCCGGGAGATGTTCCTCAAGGAGAAGGCGCCGGGGGTGCTGGTCGAGCTCCAGGACGACCTCAAGCTCTTCACGCTCAAGGTGGAGTGCGAGTTCTTCGCCGAGATCACCGCGTTCGACGAGCTGTCCGTCCGGATGCGGCTGGACGAACTGACCCAGACGCAGATCCAGTTCAGCTTCGAGTACGTGCACCTGACGGACACCGGCGAGCACCCGGTCGCCCGCGGCCGCCAGCGGATCGCCTGTATGCGCGGCCCGAACACGGCGACCGTCCCGGCCCGGGTGCCGGAGGAGCTGCGGCTGGCCCTGGCGCCCTACGCGAGCGGGGTGGCGACGGCGGGGAGGGCGCGATGAGCGACGACGGCGCCCGCGGCGCAGCGGTGGCCGAACCGTCCGGCGGCTGGCCGCCGCCGTGGGAGCCGCGGCCGGTCCGCGAGCAGGACGGCGCCGGGCGCAGCGCGCTGCGCGACGCGATGGCCCGGTTCGGGACCGGGATCACGGTGCTGACCACGGGGGGCGGGACCACCCACGGGATGACGGCGAACGCCTTCAGCTCGGTGTCCCTCGAACCGCCCATGGTGCTGTGCTGCGTGGCCCGGACGGCGGAGATGCACGAGGCGATCGTCTCCTCGCGGTGCTTCGCGGTCAACGTGCTGGGCGGCCGCCAGGAGCGGATCGCCCGCCACTTCGCCGACCGGCGGCGGCCGCGCGGCGTGGCCCAGTTCGAGGGGATCGACTGGTGGCCGGGCAAGCACACCGGCGCGCCGCTGTTCGCGGGCTCGCTCGCCTGGCTGGAGTGCCGGCTGGTCGAGGTGCACGACGGCGGCGACCACTCGATCTTCCTCGGCGAGGTGCTGGAGGCGGAGTGGAGCGCCGAGAGCGAGGCGCTGCTCTTCCTGGGGGGCGGCTTCCACCGGCTCGGCTGGGAGCCCCGGTGACGGCCCGGCGCGAGGGCGGGCGGCGGGCCCGGCCGGCCGCGGCGGGCGCCAAGCCGGGCGCCGGCCAGTCCGCCAGGCCGCCGGAGGCCGCGGTCGGCCGGGCGCTCGCCGCCTGGCCGGTCCTGGGGGAGCGGCTGCTGGAGATGGAGGAGTTGACGCGATGCTGGTCGCTGTGACGGGCGGTACCGGGTTCGTCGGCACGCACTCGGTCGCCGCCCTGCTGCGGCGCGGCCACCGGGTGCGGCTGCTGGTCCGGGACCGGGCCGCGGTGGCCCGGTCCCTGGCGCCGCTCGGGATCGACCCGGCGGCGGTCGAGACGGTGGTCGGCGAGGTCACCGACCGGCGCCGGGTGGCCGAGGCGGTCCGTGGCGCGCAGGGCGTCCTGCACGCGGCCTCGGTCTACTCCTTCGACAGCCGGCAGCGGGAGGCGATCCGGCGCACCAACGAGCACGGCACCGAGCTGGTGCTCGCACAGGCGCTGCGGGCGGGTGCCGAGCGGATCGTCCACGTGTCCAGCGTGGGAGCGCTGTTCCCGACCGGCGGCGCCCCGCTGAGCGAACGGACCCCGGTCGGGTCGCCCGCCGAGCCGTACCTGGCGAGCAAGGCCGCGGCGGAGCGGATCGCCCGGCGGCACCAGCAGGACGGTGCTCCCGTGCTGATCAGCTATCCGCCGGCGCTGCTCGGCCCGCACGATCCCCGGCTCGGGGACCAGACCGCCCGGCTGCGCGACGTGCTGCGCGGGCTGATGCCGGTCTGGCCGCTCGGCGGATTCCCGGTCGGCGACGTCCGGGACACCGCCGAACTGCACGCCGAACTGATGACCGCGCCGCGGACCGGTCCGGACCGCTACTTCGGCCCGGGGGTGTTCCTGCCCACCCGGCAGTACGTGCGGACGCTGCGGGAGGTCACCGGACGGCGGCTGCCCACCGCCTTCCTCCCGGCCCGGGCGGTGCTGCCGGTCGGGCGCCTGGTCGGCCTGCTCCAGCCGTACTGGCCCTGGCACCTCCCGGCGGAGTACGGCGCGGTGTACACCTGCGCGTACGCCACCGCGGTGGACGCCGCCGCCGGCACCGCCGGGCTGCCCGGCCGGGGCATCGCCGAGACGATGGCGGACGCGGTGCGCTGGCTGCACCGCAGCGGCCGGCTGACCGACCGGCAGGCGGGTCTGCTCGCGGCCGGGAAGGAGCCCCGGCCGGCCGGCTGAGCCCCAACCGGCCGACTGAGTCCGGGCCGGCCGGTCAGCCGCCCGCTCAGCCGCCCGGTCAGTCGGCCGAGCGCACGTCCGCGAGGCGCTGTTCGGAGGCCGCCACCGATCTGGTGGCGGCCTCCCGTTCGTCCCCGGCCCCGATCATCAGGCTGACGAGCTGGGCCTCGAAACAGCGGTCCGCGTCGAGCGGGTCGATCAGGTAGCCGCCGAGCTCCAGCGTGACCAGGCCGTGCACCGCGATCCACATCTGACTTGCCGTCAGTTCGGGCTGGACGGTGGAGAACCGTCCGGCGGTGCCGCACCGGACCGCGCACTCGACGGCGTGCAGCAGGGTGTAGCGCCCGGCCTGCCGGTCCTCCTCGCTGAGCGAGAAGCCGGCCAGCGAGGAGCCGCCGAACATCACCGAGTAGAGGTGGGAGTTGGCGAGGGCGTTGCGGCGGTAGGCCCGGCCGAGCAGGGCCATGTCGGCGACCGGGTCGTCGGTCGCGCCGACCGAGCTGAGGTGTCGCTCCAGCCGGTCGAAGCCCTCCCGGACCATCGCCCGGACCAGCCCGCTCATGCCACCGAAGTGGGTGTAGAGGGCCATGGTCGAACTGCTGGCCTCGGCGGCGACCCGCCGCGCGGAGAGGGCGCGAGGTCCGTGCTCGGAGAGCAGCCGGGCGGCGACGTCCAAAAGTCCCGCACGGATGCCGGGGTCTGACCTTCGCGGGCTCATGTCGAACAGTCTTCCACGTCGTATCGCCGAATACATGACATCGTTATGCGAACCGGGGTCCGACGGCCCGACTGTGCAATCTGCAAGAAACGCCGACCGGTTGACACCCCCTCAGCTGCACTTTCACGGCAGCCTGGAAGGTTTGCCGCCGATGCTTCCCGGACGGTGCGGACGGCCTGGAGCCCTGGATCAGCAGGCAGGGAGAAGGGCGGAAGTCCCGCGCGGCCGATACTGGAATTGCCGCCACGGATAACCGGTGAAGTGGCGTTGCACGGCGCAAGTTCCGGTCTCATCGAGCGAGAGGAACCGTCGCGTGACCGTATCGAGGGATGTCATCGCCGACCTGGTGGCCGAGGGCGCGGAGGTCGACCGCCTGGTGGCCGATCTGACCGACGCGGAGTGGGAGCTGCCCACCCCGGCGGACGGGTGGACGGTCGCCCACCAGGTCGCCCACCTGGCCGCCACCTTCCGGATGGCCGCCACCGCGGCCGGCCGGCCCGCCCTGTTCGAGGCCCAACTCGGGCAGATGGGGACCGACTTCAACGCGGCCATCCAGGCCGTGCTGATGCCCTACCTGGAGGGCCCGCGCTCCGAGCTGAAGGCCAAGTGGCGGGCCGAGCGGGCCGGCGCCGAGCAGGCCCTGACCGCGGTGCCGGCCGGTCAGCTGGTGCCCTGGCTGGTCCGGTCGATCCCCGCGCCCGTGCTGGCCGCCGCCGGGATGATGGAGCTGTTCGGGCACGGCCAGGACATCGCCGACACGCTCGGGGTGAAGCGGGAGCACACCGACCGGCTGGAGGCGCTGGTCGAGTTCATCACGCGGGTCTGGGACTTCGGCTACCACGCGCGCGGACTGGCCGTGCCCGAGGTGCGGTTCCGCTTCGAGATCACGTCGCCGTCGGGTGCGCTGTGGGCCCACGGACCGGCCGATGCCGAGCAGCGGATCTCCGGCTCGGCCGCGGACCTCTGTCTGCTGGCCACCCGTCGCCGCCACCGCGACGACCTCGGCCTCACCGCGGTGGGCCGGGAGGCCGACCACTGGCTGGACATCGCCCAGTGCTACCGCGGCCCGGCCGGCCCGGGCCGCAGGCCCGGCCAGTTCGCCGACGCATCCCGGTAGCCCGCACCACCGCCGAAAGCGCCCTCCGTACCGGTGGACCACCGGTACGGAGGGCGCTCGGGCTCCGAGGTCAGTAGCGGGTCGAGGCACCCGGAGGGATGTCGTGGCGCAGGCGGCCGAACGGGTCGACCCGGCGGCGGACCCGGTCCAGTCGCCCGACCGCCTCGGGGGACAGGTGCCGCTGCGGCTGGTCGAGCCGTTCGACCAGGGTCGGCGCGGTCCGGCCGGTGTCCCACGGCGCCAGTGCCGAACGGACCTTGGCGCAGTGGCTGCGGATCGCGGCGGTCGTGATCGGATCGACCGCGATGCCGCCCGCCGTGAAGGCGAAGGCGGCGTCGAGGTGGCTCAGCGCACCGCCGGCCGGATCGGGCACCGCGAGCGCCCCGCCGAGCTGGCGCAGTTCGGCATTGACCAGCGGCGATCCCGACCCCTCGCCGAGGACCTGGAGGAAGACCTCCGCGCCCTGCTCGCCGAGCTCGGAGAGCAGCAGGTGGTCGCCGGCCACCGGGACGGGGTCGACGGGATCCATGTGCGTCCGGAGCACGGCGGACGGCGTGGTGGTGCACCAGGTGTCGAGCACCGGGTCGGCGACCGCCCGGAGCGGGCCGAGCAGTTCCCCGGCGAGGGCCTCGGCGCCGGCCGGGTCGTCGGCGGTGGGAGCGAGCACCACCCCGGCCAGGCAGACGACCGTGCCCCCGGTCAGTTCGGGCGGGATCCCGGGCACGGACGGCAGGTTCATCACCCGCAGGGCGGTGGTGGCGGCCGAGGGGGCGTCCCCGGTCCAGCGCAGCCACCGGGAGAGCAGTTCGGGACCGTGCGCCGCGGGCCAGAAGGCCGCACCGGTGACCACCCGGTCGGCCGGGAACAGCCCGATCTCGACCGCGGTGACCACGCCGAGGCCACCGCCGCCCCCGCGCAGGGCCCAGAACAGCTCGGGGTCGGCCGTCGCGTCCACCCGCCGCAACTCAAGGTCGGGAGTGACGAGTTCGACCGCCCGGACGCTGTTCACGGCGAGCCCCGTGCGGCGGCCGTAGAAGCTGACCCCGCCGCGCAGCAGATAGCCGACCGCGCCGACGGTCGGCGAGGAGCCGTGCGGAGCGGCCAGGCCGTGCCGGGCGGCCGCCTCGACCACGGCCCCCCAGCGGGTGCCCGCCGGGATCCGGGCCGTGCGGGTCCGCGGGTCGACCTCGACCGGGCCGGCGGGCTCCGTCCGGATCAGCAGCGAGCCGTCCATCGGGCGGGCCGAGGAGGCGGCGTGCCCGGTGCTGTGCACCCGCACCCAGAGCCGCCGGGCCTGTGCCCGGCGCAGCGCCGTCCGGACCTGTTCGACGGTCCGGACCGTCACCGCGGCCGCCGGGTGCACCGGCGCGGCCAGGTTGAACACCGCGGTCGCGGCGGCGAATTCCGGCTCGCCGGGCCGGGCGATCACCGGGTCCGGCTGGTCGGTCCCGTTCATGGGCTGGTCCCTCCTTCCGGGCGCGGGCTACTTGACGCCGAACCGGGCACGGGCCAGCTCCCGGGTGGTCACCGAGGACAGGAAGACGCCGATCCCGGCGTGGCTGTGCAGCGTGGACAGATCGCGCCAGATCCGCTCGATCCGCTCGCCGTGCCGGACGGCGCTGGAGCCGGCCGTCGGGAACAGCTGCCCCTCCACGGCGTGCCAGCACAGCCGGATCACCTCGCGGCAGATGGTCGCGATCCGCAGGTCCTGCTCCCGGGTGAAGGCGCCCGGACCCTGCGCACACAGCTCCTGCCACTGCCTGACCGCCTGGAGCACGGCCGCCTCCGCGGTGGCGATCATGCCGGCCGCCTCGCCGTACCAGAACTGGTAGTCCGGGTCCTCGGCCCGGGTGACCATGGGCGGGAACAGCGTGGTGCGGGAGAGCATCAGCTCCTCGTAGGCGTCCAGCGCGCCCTGGGCCATGCCCACCGCCAGCGAGGCCACCTCCAGCACCATGAAGCTGAGCGGACCGCCGCCGTACTCCGGATTGCCGTGCAGCCGGGAGCCCGGCGTGCCGGCCGCGACGTCGACCTCGCTCATGTGCGTCCCCGGAAGGGCGAAGTGCGCGGGGATGCGGCCGTCGTCGATCACCACGCTGTGCGAGCCGCTGCCCTTGAGCCCGAGGTGGCCACCCCAGTCGTCGAGCCGGTGGAACTCGCTGCGCGGAGCGATGAAGAGCATCGGCGCCGCAGGCTCGCCGTCCGCGCCGGGCACCGGGATGTGGCCCATGAAGTGCGTCGCGTACGGGGATCCCGAGCAGTAGTTCCAGGTGCCGTTCAGCAGCCAGCCGCCGTCCGCCACCCGCTCGGCCGACCCGCTCGGCACGATGGTGGCCGGGCAGACGAAGTCGCCGCCGCCGAACAGTTCGGCCTGGGCGGCCTCGCTGAACAGCGAGGCCGCCGGAAGCGCGTGGGTGGCGCCGAGGCAGAACATCCAGCCGGTCGACGGGCAGCCGCGGGCCAGCGCCATCGACACCCGCAGGAACGTGTCGATGCCGAATTCGTAGCCGCCGTACCGCCGGGGCACGAGAATCCGGTAGAAGCCCGCCCGGGAGAATTCCTCGTGGGTGTCCTGGGCGTAGTAGGTGCGCTGTTCGGTCTCGGCCTGCCGTGCCACCAGGGCCGGCGCGATGGCCTCGGCCCTGGCGATGACCTCGGCCGGCGTCAGACCGGGCTCGGGCGGTGGCGGCGAGCCGGACCCTGCGGCATTCGTGGTGACCGTCATTGCGGCGCAGCTCCTCTGCTGTATTCCGTAACGGCTTTACCGGCAAGGGTTGCCCGCCGACCTGCCGCGGCGCACCTCCGGGATTGCGAGCACGTTCGAAGAACCACGGCGGAAGGACGATTGCTACGGTTCCCAAGCGAATTCGGTGCCGGCCAAGCGAGAGGAATGCCCGATGAGTGCCGATGGGAAGCTCCAGCCCGACGATCCGGCGCGCAGGACCCCGCTCTCCTTCAACCAGGACTTCCTGTGCGGGTTCGATCGCGGTGACGACCAGGGCCCGTTCGGCCCGCGGTTCCACATCGTGCACGGCTGGCGCCTGCGCGGGAAGGTCGACACCGGGACACTGCAGCAGGCGCTGGACGACGTCGTCCTCCGCCACGAGGCCCTGCGGACCACGATCGTCCGGGGCGACGGCGAGCGGTACCAGGAGATCCACCCGCCGTCGCCGGCCCGGCTGGAGCTGCGGGAGGCGGCGGCGGGAGCGGATCCTGCCGAGCGCGACCGCGCGGTGGAGGAGCTGATCACCGAGGTCGAGTCGGGCACCATCAGCGCCCGCGAACTCCCCCTGCTGAAGGCCACCTTGCTGCGCTTCGACGAGGACGACGCGATCCTCGTCCTCATCGTGCACCACACCGCGGCCGACGGCTGGTCGGTGCGGCTGATCATCCGCGACCTCGCGGCCTGCTACGCCGCGCGCCGCGAGCACCGGCCGGTCGAGTTGCCGACCGCCCTGCCGTACCGCGAATTCGCCTCCTGGCAGCGGGAGTTCGCCGATGACCCGGCGCTGGAGGGATCGCGCGCCTTCTGGCGCGAGCAGCTGGCCGGCGCCCGGATCCTCTCGGTGCCCACCGACCGGCCGAAGTCGAGCGGCCTGCCGGAGTCGACCGCCGTCTACCGCTTCACCATCGGGGCCGAACTGACCTCGCGGGCCGTGGAGATCTCCCGGGCCCTGCGCAGCACGCCCTTCATGGTGCTGCTCGGCGCGTTCGCCGTGCACGTCCAGCGGACCACCGGGAGCACCGACGTGGTGGTGCCGACGTTCTCGCCGGGGCGCGGCGAGGACAGGTTCCACCACACGGTCGGGCCGTTCTTCAACTTCCTGCCGCTGCGCACGGAGCTCGCCGGCTGCCGCAGCTTCGCCGAGGTGGTCGGACGGGTGCGGGCCACGAGTCTGCTGGCCTACGCCCATGACATTCCGTTCGGTCAGATCATCGCCGAGGCGCCGGAGTTGATGCTTCCGACGCTGGAGGACGACCGGGCGGCCTGCGTCTTCCAGGTGTTCCCGTTCCCGTTCCTGCTCGACGGGGAGCTGATCGGCGACCTCGAGTACACCGAGGTGCGGCGCCGGCTCACCTCCCAGCCGCTGGGCTCCGACGTGCCCAACGGCGCGCTCTGGACGCTCAACCTCGACCCGGCCGGCGACGTGGTCGCGGGCGTCCAGTACAACAGCAACCTCTACGACGAGCGCTCCGTGGCGGAGCAGGCGGACCAGTTCCGGGCAGTCCTGGGGGAGTTGGTGGAGTCGCCGGACGCTCCGCTGGAGTTCCGCTCCGAGCTCTCCTGAATCCGCGCGGGCGAAGC
Organism: Kitasatospora sp. NPDC058170; assembly: GCF_042883905.1. Lineage (NCBI taxonomy): Bacteria > Bacillati > Actinomycetota > Actinomycetes > Kitasatosporales > Streptomycetaceae > Kitasatospora > Kitasatospora sp. NPDC058170. The sequence continues at coordinate 250,784 of NZ_JBHVUV010000006.1, read as the reverse complement.
CCGGGGCGTGTTTGCAAAGTCGCGTCGGACCAGGCCCGGGGGAAGCAGTGGCGGACGTCCCGGGGCGGCCGCTCGACGACCGCCCCGGGAGCAGGGCTACCGCCCGGTGTAGGTGAACTCGTCGGCCGGGCTGGTGGGAGAGGTGGCCGTGCCGACCTTCACGGTGATGTCCACCGTCTGGTGGACGTCGATCAGACCGGGCGCGGTCGCGATGATCTCACCGGTGGAGACGAACCTGACCGAGTCGGATGCCTTGTCCTTGAAGTACACGGTGGCGCCTTCGGCGAAGCCCGAGCCGCTGACGGTGACCGGGGTGCCGACGTTCCCGCTGGTCGGGCTGACCGCGCTGACCACCACGGGGGCGGGCCCGCCGTAGGCGAACTGCCCCATCGCGACGGGCGGGGAGGTGGCGAGGGTGTTGGTGACGCGGACGTGGACCACGCCGTGTCCGGCGGGGACCTTGGCGGTGATCTTGATGCCGGAGGGGTCGACGACCGGATCGATGCAGGCGTACGTGCCGAAGTCGACCATGCTGTCCGGGCTGAAACCGGTGCCGTTGATGGTCACCGTGTCGCCCGCCGAGCCGAAGGTGGGGCTCACGTCGGTCACCACCGGACCGGCCGGGACGTCGGGCGCCCCCACCAGGTCCAGGTAGGTGGCGTTGGCGTGCTGGAAGGCGACCTGGGCGAGGAAGTCCTGGGTGGTCTTGTTGACCAGGTTCTTGGCGAGGTACGTGTATCCGGGGTTCATCAGACAGAGCGTGCCGGGCTGGACGTAGACGTTGCCCTTGGTGCGCTGGGCGAACCCCTTGATGAGCAGCTTCACCTCGTCGGTCGCCTGCGGTCCGGGGCCTGGGTACCACTCGGTGGTGGTGACGAGATCGGCCCACGCGTGCGGCACCAGGTCGTAGGCGTTGTTCTGGCGCTCGTCGATGAGCCACGGCCGGGAGTCGACGTAGTCGACGAAGCTCTGCAGGCCGGCGGTGGGAGCGGCAAACGTCATCACCGCGAACTGCGGCTGCGGCTGCTTCGGCCAGGTCTGCGCCTGCAGGTACGGCGCGAGCATGCTGGCGATGCAGCCGCCCAGGCTGTGACCCGTCACGTAGACGGTCGGCTGCGGTGAGGAGGGCGCCGCCTTGAGCGCGGCGGTGAGGGCCTGGGCGAGCGTGGCGTTCGGGGAGGGCGAGGCGATCGACACGGCGGTGGTCACCTGGGTGAACGCCTCCTTCGCCCCCTTGGAGACGGCGACGGGCGTCGGCGATCCGCTTTCCGGGAACGGGACGACCGTGCCGACCTCGAGGTCCTCGAGGATGTCCGTGATGTCGGCGTCCGTCCCGCGGGCGACCACGGCGAACGCGTTCGAGCCGTCGGTGCTCCGGGCGATGAAGGCCATGTTGGCGTTGGCCTCGCTCAGGGCGAGCCACACCAGCTCCCACGCGCCCTGCGTCGCGAGGCCGGGGTCGCTCAGTTGTGCGTCGATGCCGGTGATGATGCGTGCGGTCTGCTGCGGAAGGGACTCCCCGGACGGGCGGGTGGTGTTCGCGGTGGCTGCAAGGGCTGCCAGGGTCATGGTCACCTGGGCGATTGCGGGATCGGATGCCATCGTCGTTCCTGCTCCTCGGATGTCGTGCCGGTGCGGGACGGCCTTCCGGCAGCATCAGGTGCAAGATCTGTGCCGAACCGGCCATCAGAATGGATCGCATGCCATCAGACCCTCCTGCGGCGGCATCCGGTGCATCCCCGGCGCCGCGCCCGGCCAGGTTCACCTGGTCGGCCCTCCGCCCGGTCCCCCGGCCGCCGACGCCCCCGGCCGCGTCGATCGGCAAGCCCCGGCTGGGCCGCGTCTGACGAATGATCACCCGGCCCACCGCGTCGTCGCGGACCTGGATGTGCTCCAGCAGCCTCGCCCAGGTGCCGCCCGCCTCCCGGCGGGCGAACCCAGACTCGGCCTAGCCCACCCTGATCGGGCCCCGGGGGCCCTGCCCCTTGGCGGCGGCGTTGTAGTGGTCCAGCAACTGCTGGGCCTCCGCGTTCGCCTGGGCGAAGCGGGCGCGCGGGTCCGCGTCGGAGGCCAGCACGTCGTGCATGGCGCAGGTGAGGGCGTCCTGGATCCCGGCGAAGTCGCCGAGCAGCGCGCCCCGCGCGGCCGGCGAGCCGTCGTTGGCGGCCAACTGGTCCAGCGCGGTGCGGAAGTGCGGGTTCCGGCGGAACCAGCCCTCCTGGTCGAGCAGGTCGATCGCGCCGCCGGTGACCGGGATGAACCCGGTGGCCCGGTGCCGGTCGGCGGCCCTCCGGGGCGTGTTCAGGTACTGCATGAAGGCCAGGGCGCCGTCCTGGGCCTCGGGGGAGAGGCCGGCCGCCAGCCAGAGCGCGTCCCCGCCGATCACGTTGCCCGCGTAGGGCACCTGCTCGTTGTACGGCATCCGGCAGGCCCGCACCTCGAAGCCGCCGTCCCGGCCGGCCTGGGCCATCCGCGCCGCCTCGACCGAGGTGGTGAGGGTGAAGGCGACCTGCTGGTCGGCGAAGGCGCGGAAGTTGGCGTCCCAGTCGACCTCGGTGTTCACCCGGCTGGCGTGGTAGCGGTACAGGCCGGTCCGGTGCAGCCGCCGCCACCACTCGACGTAGGCCAGCATCGCGTCCGAGTCCAGGTACAAGGTCTCGGCCCGGCCGGAGCGGCCGTTGTCGTGATCGGCGAGCAGCACGCCCTGCTGGGCCACCGACTGCTGGAACAGCCAGCCGTGGTTGGGCCAGGTGATCGCGTGGCCGGGCCCGTCCGGGAGCGCGGTGACGGCCCGGCACGCGGCCTCGATGCCGGCCCAGGTCTGCGGGACCTCGGTGATCCCGGCCCGGTCCAGCAGGGTGGTGTTGGCGTAGAGCAGGGTGGTCGAGGTCAGCGGCGGCATGGCCACCACCTCGCCGTCGTAGGTGTAGTACTGGCGGGCCGCCGCCGCGACGTCGCCGAGGACGACCGGCTCGCCGAGGATCTCGGTGCGTCCCGCGATCGCCCGCTCGACCGAGGTGAACAGCGGTGACCCGTCGGGCTTCCGGGTGTCCCGCGCCTCCTGGGCCGAGGTGTAGAAGTACTGCGCGATGGTCGGCGCGGTGCCCTGCCGGGCCGCGTCGTGGACCACCTGCGGAACCGAGAGCCAGTCCGCGCCGCTGACCCGGATCAGGTACTCGGGGTGGCCGGCCATGAACTTCTCGGCCGACTCCCTGGTCTGGTCGAGAAAGAACGGCATGAACGGGTAATGCGGCACCACGACGTCGATGACGATTGGGCTGCTCATTCTGGCGTCCTCCTGCAACTGGCCGGGTAATCCGGATGTTCATGATCCGTCCCCGACCGGGCCCGGGCATCTCCGACCGTGCTGAGTCCGCCGGCCGGGCCTGCGGGAACCGCGCAATCTGGGAGAAGCAGACGTCGGCCGGGGGTGCAAGGCTCGGGACCGTCCGGTGAATTGGCAGCAAGGAGAAACGTCAGATGGCCGAAGCCCGGGAAGCCGCCGAGGGTAAAGGGAGCGGGACTCGCCCGCTTACCGGGGCGGAATACATCGAGAGCCTCCGCGACGATCGGGAGATCTATCTCTACGGTGATCGAATCAAGGACGTCACCGCGCATCCGGCCTTCCACAATCCGGTCCGGATGACCGCCCGGCTCTACGACGCCCTGCACGACCCCCGGCACCGGGACGTGCTGACCGCGCCGGTCGACAGCGGCGGCGAGGGCTACACCCACCGGTTCTTCACCACCCCGCGCAGCGCCGAGGACCTGGTCGCCGACCAGCAGGCGATCGCCGCGTGGGCGCGGATGAGCTACGGGTGGATGGGCCGCAGCCCCGACTACAAGGCCTCCTTCCTCGGCACCCTCGGCGCCAACGCGGACTTCTACGAGCCGTTCGCGGACAACGCCCGGCGCTGGTACGCCGAGTCGCAGGAGAAGGTCCTGTACTGGAACCACGCGATCGTGCACCCGCCGGTCGACCGGAGCCTGCCGCCGGACCAGGTGGCCGACGTCTTCATCCACGCCGAGAAGGAGACCGACGCCGGCCTGGTGGTGTCCGGTGCGAAGGCGGTCGCCACCGGCTCCGCCCTGACGCACTACAACTTCATCGCGCACCACGGCCTGCCGATCAAGGACCGCACCTTCGCCCTGGTGGCCACCGTGCCGATGAACGCACCGGGGATGAAGCTGATCTGCCGCCCGTCCTACAGCGCGTCGGCGGCGGCCATGGGCAGTCCCTTCGACTACCCGCTGTCCTCCCGGCTGGACGAGAACGACACGATCCTGGTGCTGGACAAGGTGCTCATCCCCTGGGAGAACGTCTTCATCTACGGCCAGCCCGAGAAGATCAGGATGTTCACCGGGCAGTCGGGCTTCATGGAGCGGTTCACCTTCCACGGCTGCACCCGGCTGGGGGTGAAGCTCGACTTCATCGCCGGCCTGCTGGCCAAGGCCCTGGACATCACCGGCAGCGGCGAGTTCCGCGGCGTGCAGAGCCGCCTCGGCGAGGTGCTGGCCTGGCGCAACCTGTTCTGGGGGCTGTCGGACGCCGCCGCCCGCAACCCGGTCGCCTGGCGCAACGGCGCCGTCCTGCCCAACTCCCAGTACGGGCTGGCCTACCGCTGGTTCATGCAGGTCGGCTATCCGCGGATCAGGGAGATCGTGCTGCAGGACGTGGCGAGCGGCCTGATCTACCTGAACTCCAGCGCCAAGGACTTCGCCAATCCGGAGATCCGGCCCTATCTGGACCGGTACATCCGCGGCTCCGGCGGCGTCGACGCCGTCGAGCGGGTCAAGCTGATGAAGCTGCTCTGGGACGCCGTCGGCAGTGAATTCGGCGGGCGCCACGAACTCTACGAGCGGAACTACGCCGGAAACCACGAGAACACCCGGGTCGAGCTGCTCTTCGCCCAGCTCGCCAACGGCCAGGTGGACTCCTACAAGGCCCTGGTCGACGAATGCATGGCCGAATACGACCTGAACGGGTGGACGGTGCCGGATCTGTCCTCCTTCGCGGATCTGAGCGATTCCGTCCACCGGCTTCTCGACAGCTGACGCACGGCACCGGCCGGCAATCCCGGAGATGACAGGGAAGGCCCGCCGGCAGCAGGCTGGATATCCAGGATCACAGGCCGTCGCGATCGGCGGATCGGAGGACATGGTGGTTTCCCCTTCTATTCACGGGTATTTCACACAAGTGGCGGCCGGAGCACCGGATGCCATTGCCGTGTCGTCGGGAGAAGTCGGACTGAGTTACCGCGAGTTGGACGAGCGGTCGAACCGGCTGGCGCACCGGCTGCGCGAACTCGGCGTCGGCGCCGAGTCGCCGGTCGCGGTGCTGATGGAACGGTCCGTGGACCTGGTGGTGGCGATTCTGGCCGTCCTCAAGGCCGGCGGATGCTACCTCCCGCTGCACAGCGCGTACCCGCTGCAGCGCAAGCAGTGGATTCTGGAGCACTGCGCGGCGCCGGTACTGCTGGCCGACGAGGCGATGCGCGGCCGGGGTCTGCCCGAGGGCGCCGAGGTGGTCGTCGTCGAGGGCGAGAAGGGACTGTCCGACTACCCCTCGCACAGCCCGGCCGTCGACGACGACCCCGCCCGGCTCGCCTACGTGATCCACACCTCCGGGTCGACCGGAGTGCCGAAGGGCGTCGCGATCACCCACCGGGACGTGCTGGGCCTCGCGTTGGACTCGATCTGGGCGGACGGCCGGCACCAGCGCGTGCTGATGGTGGCGCCCTACGCCTTCAACGTCTCCACCTACGAGCTCTGGGTGCCGCTGCTGCACGGCGGGCGGATCGTGGTGGGCCCGGCCGGGGACCTCGACGTGCACACCCTGCACCGGCTCATCGCCGAGGAGCGGATCACCGGCATCCACCTCACCGCCGGACTCTTCCGGGTGCTGGCGGAGGAGGACCCGGGCTGTCTCGCCGGGGTGCGCGAGGTGCTCACCGGCGGCGACGTGATCGCGCCCGCCGCCGTCCAGCGGGTGCTGGAGCACAATCCCGGCCTGGTGGTCCGGGCGATGTACGGCGCGACCGAGGCGACGCTGTTCAGCACCAGCGCGCCGATGACCGCCCCCTACCGGGCGGCCGGACCGGTGGCGGTGGGGCGCCCGATGGACGGCGTCCGGCTGCACGTCCTGGACGCCGACCTGCGGCCCGTGCGGGCCGGGGCGCCGGGCGAGCTCTACCTCTCCGGACGCGGCCTGGCCCGCGGGTACTTCGGCCGGCCGGACCTCACCGCCGAGCGCTTCGTCGCCGACCCGTTCGGTGCGCCGGGCGAGCGGATGTACCGCACCGGGGACCTGGTCCGCACGGGCCAGGACGGCGGACTGGAGTACCTCGGCAGGGCCAACGACCAGCTCAAGGTGATGGGCTTCCGGGTGGAGCCGGCCGAGGTGGAGGCGGCGCTGGCGCAGTACCCGGGCCTGGCCCATGTCGCCGTGGTGGCACGGGAGTCGGAGGCCGGGGAGAAGCGCCTGGTGGCGTACTACGTCCCGGAGTCCGGCGAGGTCGAGGCGGGCGCCCTGCGTGCGCACGCCGTGGAGCTGCTCCCCGCGTACATGGTGCCGACGGCCTTCGTGGCCGTCCCGGCGCTGCCGCTGACCCCCAACGGCAAGCTGGACCGGCGGGCGCTGCCCGAGCCGGTGGCGGGCTCGACCCGCCGGGCGCCGCTGACCGAGCGGCAGCGGACGCTCCGGGCGCTGTTCGTCGAGGTGCTGGAGACACCCGAGATCGGCATCGACGACAGCTTCTTCGAGCTCGGCGGCCAGTCCCTGGCGGCGATGCGGCTGGTCAGCCGGATCCGGACGCTGATGGACGTCGACCTGACGATCACCCACTTCTTCGACGCCCCGACGGTGGCGGGCCTCGACGGCCTGCTGGGCCGGCTGGAGGGAGAGCAGGGATGACCAACCCCTTCGACACCGCGGACGCGGCGTTCTCGGTCCTGGAGAACGCGGCCGGCCAGTTCTCGCTCTGGCCGGCCACCGCCGAGGTACCGGCGGGCTGGACGGCCGTCCACGGCCCGTCCGACCGCGACACGGCCCTCGGCTACGTGAACGAGCACTGGACCGACCTGCGGCCGGGCGGCCGCGCCGGGCGCCGGCCGAGGCAACCGGACAACTGACGGCACTGACGGTACGTCAAGAGAGGAGAATCGGCATGGGCCAGGAGACCTTCGACGGGATGATCGTCGACCACATCGCCTGCTACGTCGCCGATCTGGCGGCCACCACCGCGTGGCTGGTCCACGGCTACGGCCTGGAGGTGTACGCCGGATCGCCGCCGAAGGCGCCGGACCTGCGCTCGGTGGCACTGGGCCGCAACGGCATCCGGGTGCTGCTCAGCCAGCCGCTGGTCGGCGACCACCCGGGGGCGGCGTACGTCGACAAGCACGGCGACGGCGTGGCCGACATCGCACTGCGGGTCCCGGACGCCCGGGCCGCCTTCGCCGAGGCGGTGCGGCGCGGCGCCCGGCCCGTCACGCGCCCGGCCGAGCACGGTGAGCTGGTCACCGCGACCGTCATGGGAGTCGGCGACATCGCCCACACCTTCGTCCAGCGGCCGGCCCGGGCGGACGAGCGGCTGCTTCCCGGCCTGGCCCCGATCCAGGCCGGCCCGGCCGGGGAGGACTGCGGCCTCCAGGAGGTCGACCACTTCGCGATCTGCGTCGAGCCCGGGCAGATCGACGCGACGGTCGCCTTCTACCGGGAGGTCCTCGACTTCGAACTGGTCTTCACGGAGCGGGTCGAGGCCAACGGGCAGGCGATGATCACCAAGGTGGTCCAGAACGGCGCGGTCATCCTCACGCTGATCGAGCCGGACCAGGCCGAGGTCAGCGGGCACCTGGACGAGTTCCTCAAGGACCACGGCGGGCCCGGGGTGCAGCACATCGCCCTCACCACGCCCGACATCGTCGCCTCGGTGGGCGCGGTGGCCGGCCGGGGCGTGGAGTTCCTGACGACCCCGGAGGCGTACTACCGGCTGCTCTCCAACCGGCTCACCCCGCTGCGGCACTCGGAGCCGGAGCTGGAACGGCTGAACATCCTGATCGACGAGGACCACGACGGGCAGCTGTTCCAGATCTTCGCCCGGTCCGTGCACCCGCGCAACACCCTGTTCCTGGAGATCATCGAGCGGCGGGGCGCCCGTTCGTTCGGCAGCGGCAACATCAAGGCGCTCTACCAGGCCATCGAGCACCAGAAGGGCAGGGGGCCGGCCGATGACGCGTGACGCGGTCTCCGACGAGCGGTTCCGGGCGGCGGTGGAGCGGCTGCGGGTGCCCGGCATGGGCACCGAGGTGGTGGCGCCGACCCTCGCCCACCTGATCCACCTGACCCGGCCCCGCCGGGTGCTGGAGGTCGGGATGGGCTACACCACGCCGTTCCTGGCGAAGGCGCTGGCCGAGACCGAGGCGCTGGCCGAGTCCGAGGCCGCGGCCCTGGCCCGCAAGACCCTGCCGTACCTCGCGGACGGCCGGGAGCTCGACGAGGCGTGGATCGACAGCGAGCCCGCCCTGCTGCTGCCGGCCGCCTACCGCGAGCCCTACCGGCCCCGGCTGGTGGCGATCGACGACCTCTCCGACACCGGCTCCTCGGCGGCCGAGGTCGGGAAGGTGCTGGCCGAGCTCGGCCTCGACGGACGCGTCTCCGTCGTCAACTCCGACATGCGCGGCGCCGTCGGCCGCCTCCCGGAGGAGTTCCGGCCGATCGACTTCGCCTGGGTGGACGCCTGGGACTGCCTCTACTTCTTCGAGAACTTCTGGGAGCTGATCGACCCCGACGGCGGGATCGTCGTCATGCACTACCTGATGACCTACCCGGAGGGCGAGGCGATCCTCCAGTACATCGCCGACACCCAGCGGCTGCGGCCCGGCGAGTTCGAGCTGCTGAACCTGCTGGAGAGCCGGAAGCTGCGGCAGAACAGCATCACCGTGCTGCGCCGCACCAGCGGCACCGCACCCCGGCGGTACTCCGACACCGGCCAGCGGCCCCGGATCGGCGACCAGGTGCGTGCGGACGCCGCCGCGCTGGCCCGGTCGCTCGGCGAGTCCGGCCCGGCCTGAACCGGGCGGGAGCTTGAGGACGGACCCCGGGTCGCGGCCGTCCGCCGCGGTCCCGGAAATCCGGGCCCGGCGGGGCCGCGGCACTTCGAGCCCGGCGGTGCCGGTGAAACGCCTGGGCAATATGGAAGATGACGGGCCGTCAGTGCCTGGATAGATTGAAAATCATCCGCTGCGAGCCTTTTGCGATCAGAGGGGATCCACCGAATGGGAACACTCTCCGAGGACCCGGACGTCGTCAAGTTCGTCTACTGGGAAAACCTCACCTACGCGCCGCCCGGATCGCGCCGACCGGAGGAGTGGGACCCGAAGCTCGGGGCCCGGCTCTACGAGAGCTACCTCGACCACTGCGTCGAGGCGGAGGAGCTCGGCTACGCCGGCCTCAGCGTGCCGGAGCACTTCGGCCCGTCGTCGATCTCCCCGCACCCGAACATCATGTTGGCCGCGCTCGCCGTGCGGACGACCAGGGCGCGGATCGTCTCCGGGGTGAACCTCGCCCTGCTGCACCACCCCCTGCACCTCGCCGAACAGTTCGCCATGGTCGACGTGCTCTCCGGCGGCCGGCTGGAGGTCGGCGTCGGGCGCCGCGGGGACCGCGCCGCGTTCGAGCACGCCGTCGACCTCATCGAGGGCGGCCTCAACCGGATCGACCACCCGGTGGCGAAGGCCGACCTCACCCCGACCTCGGCGGGCTTCCTCCAGGACGTCGAGACCGCGAAGGTCACGGTGTGGCCCCGGCCGGTCCAGGAGCGCGTACCGGTGTGGGTGGCGGCGGAGTCGGACGGCTCCCTCGCCACCGCGGCGCGTCGCGGCTGGGACGTGTTCACCGGGCTGAACCTCGACCCGGCGGCCGGGGGCATGTCCAAGGTCAGCGTCGAGGAGATGGTCGCGCGGCTGCGGCGCTATCAGGAGATCGGTGCGGAGAACGGGCACGAACTTTCGATGGCGAATGTCGCCGCGAGCTGTTTCACCGTCGTCGCCGACACCGATCGGGAGGCCGCCGAGATCGTTCGCAAGGGCTTTGTCTCGCACATCGAATCGGCTTCGGGATATCTGGCGCGGATGGCCGGGGCCGTTCCCGGCGACACCCCGCTGGAGGAGCTGGCGAAGGACGGCAGCACCGGTGTGCAGGGCGTGTTCGACGCGACGGCCGAGTCCTACCTCAGGAACCCGTTCGCCCTGGTCGGCTCGGTCGAGACCGTCAAGGCGAAGCTGGACGCGCTGGTGACGGCCGGATTCCGGCGGTTCGTGCTGCTCTGCGGCGGCGTCGGCAACGCGCACGAGGTCGGCTGGCAATCGGCGACGGCCATGGCCCACGACGTGGCACCCGAGCTGTTCGCCGCCGGGAAGGCCGGCCTGTAGGGGCCGTCCGGTCGACGGTCGCGCCAGGGGGGCGCAAGGGGGATGTCCGGCGGCGGTGCCGGACCGGGCGGCGGGCGGCTCTGAAGCCGGCCGCCGCCTCCCGCTTGGGGGCGGCGGTGTCGCCCCGCCCGCCCTCCGGGGCGGCCGACCACACCGCAATCCACGAGATGTGGCGCTCGGCCGGGCCATGCGAAGGTCTGGTGCGGCAGAGGCCCCAGGAGGGACGAACGAGCATGGCTGACACGAGCGTTGATTCGACCGGGCCGGTGGTGATCAGGCCCGGGGACCGGCGGTACGAGAACCTCGTCCAGGGCTACAACCACCGCTTCGTCGGACAACCCGGCCAGGTCCGTGTGGTGACCACCACCGAGGAGGTGGTGGCCGCCGTCGACGCGGCGGTGGCGGCGGGCCTGCGGATCGCGGTCCGCAGCGGCGGGCACTGCTTCGAGGACTTCACCGCCTCACCCGACATCGAGGTGCTGCTGGACCTGTCCCAGCTCGACGGCATCTCCCACGATCCCGGGCTGCGCGCGATCGGGGTCGGCCCCGGCGCCCTGCTCGGCGACGTCTACGGCACCCTGTTCAAGCGCTGGGGCGTGACCGTCCCCGGCGGCACCTGCCTCGACGTCGGCGCCGGCGGCCACATCGCGGGCGGCGGCTACGGCCCCCTCTCGCGCCGTGACGGCCTGGTCGTCGACCACCTGTACGCCGTCGAGGTCGTGGTGGTCGACGAGTCCGGCCGGGCCCGCGCCGTCGTGGCGACCTCCGACGCCGACGATCCGCACCGCGAGCTCTGGTGGGCCCACACCGGTGGCGGCGGCGGCAACTTCGGTGTGGTGACCAGGTACTGGCTGCGCACCCCGGGTGCGGACTCCGAAGACCCCGCCGACCTGCTGCCCAGGGCGCCGGCCCGGGTGTGGAAGCGGACGGTCATGTGGCCCTGGGCCGCGATGACCGAGCAGTCCCTCGGCACGCTGCTGCGCAACTACGGCACCTGGTACGAGAACAACGACGACGCCGACGCACCGGCCGCCGGCCTGTGGAGCAACCTCATCGTCACCCACCGCAGCTCCGAGCTGTTCGGGATGACCGTGGTCATCGACCACGAAGGGCCGGACGCCGAGAAGGTGTTCGCCGAGCACTACGAGTCCGTCACCGCCGGGGTCGGGGTGGAGCCCGCGGTGCACACCGCCGAGGTCGTCCCCTGGTACAGCTCCTGGCTGCCCTCGTACAGCTTCCCGAACGATCCGAAGGGGCGCTACAAGGACAAGGCGGGCTACCTGCGGAGGGGCTTCTCCGCTCACCAGCTCGGCGTGATCTGGGAGTACCTGAGCGACCCGGAGCACACCAACCCGATGTCGTGCCTGGTGCTGGCCGGCTTCGGCGGGAGGGTCAACACCGTCGCCCCCGACGCCACCGCCACGGTCCAGCGGGACTCGGTCCTCAAGGCCCTCTACTGCGCCGGCCTCTGGCAGTCCGCGGACCAGGACGAGGCGAGCATCGCCTGGGTCCGGGACTTCTACCGCGACGTGTACGCCGGGAGCGGCGGGGTGCCCGTCCCCGGTGACGCCGCCGACGGCACCTACATCGGCTACCCCGACAGCGACCTGGCCGACCCCGCCCGGAACACCTCGGGGGTGCCCTGGTCGACGCTCTACTACGGCGCCAACTACCCGCGCCTGCAGCAGGTCAAGCAGGCGTACGACCCGCGGAACGTGTTCCGCCACGCACTGTCGATCGAACTTCCGCACGGTCACAACGATTCGATGGAGGCTCAGGATGCTTGAGAACAAGGTCGTCGTGGTCTCGGGGGCGGGCCCCGGCCTCGGGCGGGCGGTCGCCCTGCGCTCCGCGCAGTCGGGGGCGGACGTGGTGCTCGCCGCCCGGACCGAGTCCCGGCTCGCGGAGATCGCCGCGGAGGTCGAGCGGACCGGGCGGCGGGCACTGGTGGTGCCGACCGACATCACCGACGACGCCTCGGCCGCCGCCCTGGTCAAGGCCGCGACGGACACCTTCGGCCGGGTGGACGCGCTGGTCAACAACGCCTTCGCGGTGCCCCCGATGGTCGAGCTCGGCGAGGTCGACTTCGCGGCCGTGCGGGCCGGCTTCGAGACCGACGTGTTCGCCGCACTGCGGCTCACCCGGCTGTTCACGCCCGCGCTGGCGGAGAGCCAGGGATCCGTCGTCATGGTCAACTCGGCGGTGCTGCACCACTCCAGGCGGCCGTTCGGCGCCTACAAGATGAGCAAGACCGCCCTGCTGTCGCTGGCGCAGAGCCTGGCCACCGAGCTCGGCCCGCAGGGCATCCGGGTGAACACCGTGGCCCCGAACTACATCTGGGCGGACGCACTGCGCGAGGGCTTCGGCCACTGGGCCGCGCAGCGCGGAGTCACCGTCCAGGACATCTACGACGAGATCGCGGCCGGCCTCGACCTCGGCCGGCTGCCCGAGCCGGACGAGGTGGCCGACACGGTGCTCTTCCTCGTCTCCCCGCTGGCCCGCGCCGTCACCGGGCACTGCCTGGACGTCAACGCCGGTGAATACCACCACTGAACCTACTGCGAAACGAAAGTCGAGGATCAGCGGGTGACAGAGAACACGGACCGGTCCGGTGGCGTGACCACCGGACCGAGGCGCACCGAACCCGGTACCAAGGCGACCGCGAGCGCACCGAGCTGGTGGCAGAGCCCATGGGTGACAGCACTGGCCGTCATCGTCGTCTTCAATCTGGTGTACGCCTTCCCACGCTACCTGACAGGAGATCAGCACCAGGCCCGTATCCCGCTCGACCCGGGCTTCCCGGCGCACTACGCGGTCCTCGTGGCGCACGTCGTGTTCGGCAACATCTCGCTGGTGACGGTCTTCCTCCAGGTGCTGCCGTGGATCCGCCGGCACTACCCGGCGGTGCACCGGATGAGCGGCCGGGTGTACATCTACGCCGGAGTGCTTCCCGGCGGCCTGCTGGCCCTGGTGCTGCTGCCCTACTCCACCGCCCCGTTCGGCCAGATGGGCCTGGCCATGATGGGACTGCTCTGGCTGGTCACCACCGCACTCGGGTTCCGGGCCGCGCTCCAGCGGCGGTACGTCGACCACCGCCGCTGGATGGTCTACAGCTTCGCGATGGCCCTCGGCACCACCTGGGGCCGGGTGATGAGCGAGCTGATGCAGGCCTACCCCGGCCTGGGGATCGACGTCATGGCGCTCGTCGAGGTGGCCAACTGGACCGGGTGGGTGATCAACCTGCTGGCCGCCCACTGGTGGCTGGAGCGGACCGCCCCGCGGGCCGCCCAACTCGTCCGCTGACAACGTCGACCGAGCGGCCGGCCGTGGAACCCCACGGCCGGCCGCTTCCGTTCGCCCTCCTCGCCCGTGCGCCCTCCAGTCCTGAGCCGGACCGGACCGGCCCGGCCCGGCCCGGCCCGGCCCGGCCCGGCCCGGCCGGCCGGCGGCAATTCCCGGAAATCCGCGGCCGGGGATGTCGAGAACGGGTCGCCGACTCCGACGTCTCCTGTGCAGGGCCCCGAGCTGCCCCGGGGCCTCACGGCCGCAAGGAGTAGGAATCATGAAGTACATGCTGGTCATGCACATGAACCCGGTGCTCTGGAACGGCCTGTCCGAGGACGAGCAGCTGGCGGTCCACTCCGGCCACAACGACTACACGAAGCTGCTCAGGGAGTCGGGCGAGCTGGTCACCACCCAGGCGCTGGCGGAGCCGGCGAGGAGCACGACCGTCAAGGTGCGCGACGGCGCCCCGGTGCTGAGCGGCGGTCCGTACCTGGAGAGCAAGGAGTTCGTCTGCGGCTTCTACCTGGTGGACGTCGAGACCAGGGAGCGGGCGATCGAACTGGCCGCGCTGCTCCCGGACGCCAGGCACACCGGGGTCGAGGTCCGGCAGGTGATGTTCGAGCAGGGGCTGGAGATGTGACCGTGCAGGCCGCCACGGACGCAGCGGCGGTGGGCCGGGCTGGAGGACAGCCCGACCCACCGCCGTGTGGGGGTGATCAGCCGGCGAGCGCCGCAGGCCGGAGCACTGCGGCCGGGGTGACGTCAGGCATAGCTGACGACCGCACGGAACCGCGCCTCACCCCGGTCGACCCGGTCGAACGCCTCGTCGACCCGCTCCTTGGGATAGGTCTCGACCAGCGGTGTGACGGCACCGGAGGCGACCAGGTCCAGCGCCTCGGTGAGCCGGTCGAGGCCGTTGTGGGTGGCGCCGACGACCTGCTGGCGCTGTGCCCAGAACGGGCTGCCGGGCGGGATGGTGAAGGAGTTGACCGGGTCGATCGAGGCCAGCACGATCCGGCCGTGCGGACGCAGGCCCTGCAGGGTCTCGCCGGCCGCCCGGTAGGAGGTGCCGGTCACCAGGATGACGTCGGCGCCGCCGGCCGCGAGCAACTGCTCGCCGTCGGCGACCACCTCGTCCGCACCGAGGCTCCGGGCCAGCGGGTGCTTGTCCGGCGAGCGGGTGACGGCGACGGTCTCGAAGCCGCCGGCGTGGGAGAACTGCAGCGCCAGGTGGCCGAGTCCGCCGATGCCGAGGACGGCCACCCGCTCGTGCGGCTTGGGATCGGCCGCCCGCAGCGCGCTCCACGCGGTGTACCCGGCGCACAGCACCGGGGCGGCGAGCTCGTACGGGAGGGAGTCCGGCAGCAGCACCGTGCTCCCGGCCGCCACCGCGACGTACTCCGCGTGACCGCCCTGGGCGGTGAGGCCGGTCATCACCGACTCCGGGCAGTTCATCCCGGACTGCCCGGTGAGCGGGAGGTTGAGCCGGCAGTACGCGCACCGGCCGCAGGTCGACTGCACCCAGGTGGTGCCCACCCGGTCGCCGACCCGGCGGCTGGTCACCCCGGGACCGACCTCGACGACCTCGCCGGCGGCCTCGTGCCCGAGTACCACCGGGTCGAGCGGTGGGAAGGGGAAGACGCCCTGGCTGACCCAGAGGTCGTTGTGGCACAGCCCGCAGGCGTGGACCCGGACCAGCACCTGGCCGGGGCCGGCCGTCGGGGTGGGGATCTCGCTCAGCTCCCAGCGGGCCTTCACCGAGGGGACGACTGCTGCCTTCATCCGCGGAACCACCCTCTCCACTCAGCCGGCCTGCGGCGTCAGCCGCACCGGCAGGGTCTGGACGCCGTTCATGATGAAGGTCACCTGCGGTGCCAACTCCTCGGCCGACACGGCGAGTGCGAGGTCGGGGAACCGCTCGAACAGCGCCGAGAGGGTGACCTCGGCCTCCATCCGGGCCAGCGGCATGCCGATGCAGCGGTAGATGCCGTGGCCGAAGGAGAGGTGCTCCTTGTTCGGCCGGGCGGCGTCGAAGGAGTCCGCGCTCTCGCCGTGGACGGTGCGGTCGCGGCCCGCCGCCGCGAAGTTGATCAGGACCGGATCGCCCTTGGCGATGGTGACCCCGCCCATCTCGATGTCCTCCACCGCGAACCGGAACGGGAGATGGGCGACGGGGGCCTCGGCGCGCAGCGTCTCCTCGATCACGTCCGACCAGGAGACCGCGCCGCTCCGGACCAGGGCGAGCTGGGTGGGGTGGGTGAGCAGCGCCCGGATGGCGTTGCCGAGCAGGTTCATCACCGGCTCCGTCCCGGTGGCGAGCAACAGGTGCAGGGTGCCGACCAGTTCGGAGTCGGTCAGCCGGGAGCCGTCCTCCTCCTGGGCCTGGACCAGGTCGCTGGTGAGGTCGTCCCCGGGGCTGCGGCGCTTGGCGTCGACGAACTCCTCCATCTCCCGGTGCCACTGCGCGACGTTGGCGGCCGACTCCTCCGGGGTGATGGTGGTGTCGATGTTCACCTCGCCACCGCGCAGCAGCTGGGCTCGCTCCTCGGCCGGCACCCCGAACAGGTCGCAGATCACCCGGGCCGGGACGGGACGGGCGAACCGCGTCTTGAGGTCCACCACCTCGCCGGGCTCGCAGGTGTCGAGCTCGTCCAGCAGGTCGGCGACGGCCTTCTCGACGAGGGTCCGCATGGCCTCGACCCGGCGCGGGGTGAAGGCGCTGGAGGTCAGCCGGCGCAGCCGGGTGTGGTCGGCTCCGAAACTGGTGGTCAGGTTGTCCATCAGGACCCAGCCGATGAGCGGGAAGTCCTCGCCGATGCGGCCCTCGGCGAAGTCGGTCCAGTGCTTGCGCGGGTCCTTGGAGAAGCGGTGGTCGGCCAGGGCCTGCCGGGCGAGCGCGTGGTCGGTGATCGACCAGGCGAGAGTGCCGCCGGGCAGTTCGATCCGGGACACCGGGCCGTTCGCCCGGATCCGGGCGGCCTCGGCGTGGATGTCGCATCCAGCGCGGTCGATGACGACAGGGGCATGGGGTTCCACGGGTGTCCTCCGGGGGTCGGTCGGGAGCGGGAGTGGGAGCTGGTTCGGGAGCGGGCAGGCGGGTGGGCAGGGCCGACGGGGGTGCGACCCTGCCCACACAGGTGCCCTCTACAGGTAGAGCGTGTTGGGTTCGAGCCCGCAGGCGATCCGCCCGTAGAGCTCCAGGTTGGTGTTCGGGTGCAGGATGGAGTGCAGGTTGAGCGTCTGGACGTCCCGCTCGATGCGCTGGATCGGCACCGTGGTGTAGACGGAGGAGCCGCCGCTGGCGGTGTTGAGGATGTCCACCGCCTCCTTGGTGCGCTGGCAGACCGCGCCGAGGTCGAGCCGGATCCGGGCGCGCTCCTCCAGCGTCCAGGCCTCGCCGGTCGGGCCCTTGGTGTCGAGCAGGGCGGCCGCGCGGTGGGCGTGGAACTCCGCCTCGTCGATCCTGGTCACGGCGTCGGCCACCTGGAGGTGCGTCAGCGGCGCCTCGGCCTGGCTCTCGTAGGAGGTGTAGCTGATCTTCCGGCCGGGGAGGCGCTCGAAGAACGCCTGCTTGGCGGCCTTCGCCAGCCCGAGGGCCGGAGCGCTGATGGTGGCGCACGCGGTGGGCATGAACGGCGCCCGGTAGATGGGGGAGTCGGCGTTCGCGACGGAGCGGTGCTGCCCCATCAGGACGGGCACCATCGGCAGCACCCGCGGCTCGGGGACGAACAGGTCGGCGGCGACGGTCGTCACGCTCCCGGAGCCGCGAAGGCCGGTGGTGTGCCAGTCGTCGATGATCTCCAGGTCGGCCAGCGGGACGGCCACCATGATCGGCTGCGGCCCGTCCGGCGTCATCAGCACCGCCGCGTTGGTGTTCCAGGAGCTCTGCAGAGCACCGGAGTTGAAGGACCACTTGCCGTTCAGCACGACGCCGCCCTCGGTGGGGACGGCGACCGCGGTCGGGCTCAGGATGCCGCTCACCCGCACGTTGGGGGCGGCGAAGATCTCGTCCTGCACCGCGTCCGGGAACAGGCCGGCCATCCAGGAACTGATCGCCCAGACCGCCATGACCCAGGCCGTGGATCCGTCGCCACGGCCCAGTTCGGCGATCACGTCGACCACCGTGCGCATGTCGGACTCGTAACCGCCGTAGCGGGTGGGGACCCGGAGCTTGAGCAGTCCGGACTCCTCCAGTGCCGCTACGGTCTCCGGGGACAGTCGGCGGTGCCGCTCGTGCCAGTGCGCGTTCTTCTCCAGAACCGGCACCAACTCGACGGCCCGGTTGACGAGTTCTTCCCTCGACGGGGATTCCTTGGACGTCATCGGGGCTCCTCGGGAACGGGTGGCCCGGCAGCGCGGCCGACCGTCCGGGCCGCAGTCATTGATCGGCCCTGTCGAGGCTGGCAGTCGTGCGCGGTGCCCGCATCTCCGGGATTGCGGCGTGGCCCGGCCGCCCGGCCAGGCGGCCCGCCCAGCGCAATCGGGGAGATGCAGGGTGCGGGGGGCCGGTGTGAGGCTGAGCGTCACCTGGCCACTGCCATCCGCGGCCGTGGACCGTCGGAGAAGGAGAAAGCCATGTCCGCCACTCCCTCGTCCCCCTCGTCTCCCTCGCCGAGCACCGTCGAAGCCCTGCGAGCCGTCCCCGAACTCATCGTCGCCGCCTGGGCGGAGCACGATGCCGACCGGTTCGCCCAGACCTTCACCGAGGACGGGACGCTGATCCTCCCCGGGGACGTCTTCCTCACCGGCCGCGAGGAGATCCGCGCCTTCATGGCCCGCGCGTTCGCCGGCCCCTTCAAGGGGACCAGGGTCACCGGTCGGCCGGTCTCGCTGCGGTCGCTGGCCGACGGCGTGGCCGTGGTGGTCACCCGGGGCGGCGTGCTGGCCCCCGGCGACACCGAAGTGACGGCCGAGCGGGCGATCCGGGCGACCTGGGTGCTGGCCAAGGAGGGGGCCGACTGGCGGATCGCCTCCTACCAGAACACCCCCATAGCCGCCTGATCCCGAGCCACGAGAGGAGGTGCCGGCGATGGGTACCCACGTCGGAGACCGTGCGGTCGTCCTCGGCGGCAGCATGGCGGGGCTGCTGGCCGCCACCGTGCTCGCCGAGTCGTTCCCGGAGGTCCTGGTCGTCGACCGGGACGAACTGAGCGGAGTCGCCGGCCCCCGGCGCGGCGTCCCGCACGGTCGGCACGCGCACGGCCTGGTGGCCCGCGGCCAGCAGGTCATGGAGGGCCTCTACCCCGGTCTGACCGAGGAGTTGAGGGCGGCGGGCGTCCGGCCGGGCGACTTCAGCAGCGACATCCGCTGGTACTTCAACGGCTACCGGCTCGCCTCCGGGCACACCGGGCTGCTGTCCGTGCCGGCGACCCGCCCGGTGCTGGAGTACCACGTCCGCCGCCGGGTCCAGGCGATACCCGGGATCACCTTCCTGGAGCAGCACGACATCCTCGGGCTGGAGACCACCGCCGACCGGCGCCGGGTGACCGGCGCCCGGGTCCAGCGCCAGGGCTCCGGCTCGCCCGAGGTGCTGCACGCGGACCTGGTGCTCGACATCACCGGCCGCGGCTCGCGCACCCCGGTCTGGCTGGAGGAACTGGGCTACCAGCGCCCGGAGGAGACCCGGGTCAGGATCGACCTGGCCTACACCACCCGGCACTTCCAGCTGGACACCGACCCGTTCGGCGACGATCTGGCGATCATCCCGGTGGCCACCCCCGCACACCCGCGCGGGGCGTTCTTCTACCGGCTGCCCGGAGAGGACAACCGGGTCGAGCTGTCGCTCACCGGCGTCCTCGGCGACCACCCGCCCACCGACCCCGAAGGCTTCCTGGCCTACGCGAAGTCGCTTCCGGTCCCCGACATCCACCGGGCGATCCGGGACGCCGAGCCCATCGACGACGCGGTGATGTTCAAGTACCCGGCCAGCGTGCGGCGCCACTACGAGCGGCTGCCCCGGTTCCCCGAGGGGTTCCTGGTGCTGGGCGACGCGGTGTGCAGCTTCAACCCGGTGTACGGGCAGGGGATGACCGTCGCCGGGCTCGAAGCGCTCGCCCTGCGCGACCGGCTGCGCCTCGGCGCGCTGCCGGACGCGCGGCAGTTCTTCACCGAGATCTCCACCGTCATCGACGCCCCCTGGGACTTCGCGGCCGGTGCCGACCTCGGCTACCGCGGGGTCGAGGGCCGCCGGACGCCCAAGGTCCGGCTGGCCAACGCCTATGTGAACCGGCTGCACCACGCGGCCACCCATGACGCCGAACTGACCGCGGCCTTCATCCGTGCCGCCGGGCTGGTCGACACCCCCGAGTCGCTGATGCGGCCGGGCACCCTGCTGCGCGTCCTGCGGCACTCCCTGCGCCGTCCGGTGGGCGCGCCGTCCGCCGTCCCGGCACCGGCCCGGTCCGGTGAACTGTCCAGCTGAGAGGAATCGCCCATGCGTCCCTTCCGTATCGATGTCCCGCAGGAAGCCCTCGACGACCTGCACCGCAGGCTCGCGGCCACCCGCTGGCCCGGCGAACTCCCCGGCACCGGCTGGCAACGCGGTGTCCCGCTGGGGTATCTCAAGGAGCTGGCGGAGTACTGGCGCACCGGGTTCGACTGGCGCAAGACCGAGGAACACCTCAACTCCTTCCCGCAGTTCCTGACCGAGATCGACGGGGTGGACATCCACTTCGTGCACGTGCGCTCACCCGAGCCGGACGCCGTGCCGTTGATCCTCACCCACGGCTGGCCGGGCTCCTTCGTCGAATTCCTCGACGTGGTCGGCCCGTTGACCGACCCGAGGGCCCACGGCGGCGACCCCGCCGACGCGTTCCACCTGGTGATCCCCTCGCTGCCGGGCTACGGGTTCTCCGGCCGCCCGCAGGAGACCGGCTGGGACACCGCCCGGGTCGCCCGCGCCTGGGCCGAGTTGATGCACCGGCTCGGCTACGGGCGGTACGTGGTGCAGGGCGGCGACTGGGGCATGCCGATCTCCCTGCAGCTCGGTCTGGCGGATCCGGCGCACGTCGCGGGCGTGCACCTCAACATGCTCGCCACCTTCCCGCCGCAGGACGAGGCCGCGCTGGCGCAGCTGGACGAGGCGGACCACGCCCGGCTGGCGTTCGCCATGCACTTCGAGCAGGACGGGGCCGGCTGGCGGAAGATCCAGTCCACCCGGCCGCAGACCCTCGCCTACGGCCTGACCGACTCGCCGGTCGGGCAACTCGCGTGGATCGTGGAGAAGTTCAAGGAGTGGACGGCGGCGGAGTCGACTCCCGAGGACGTGGTGAGCCGCGACCGGCTGCTGACCAACGTCGCGCTCTACTGGTTCACCGCCTCGGCCGGGTCCAGCGCCCAGCTCTACTACGAGTCCAACCGCCTCGACTCCGAGTTCATCCGGACCTGGGCCGGCCCCTGGCCGCTGGCCGCGCCGGTCGGGGTCGCCGTGTTCCCCGAGGACGCGGTCCGGCCGGTCCGCCGGTGGGCCGAGGGGATCCTCCCGACGCTCAGCCACTGGTCGGAGTTCGACCGCGGCGGGCACTTCGCCGCGCTGGAACAGCCCGAGCTGTTCGTCGGCGACGTCCGGTCCTTCGCCCGCCAGGTGCGCTGATTCCCGAGCCGATCCGACCTGACCGATCCGATCTGACCGGCCCGATTCGGTCCGGTCGGACCTGACGCCGATCCCGACCCGACCGGCGGGACGTCCGTGCGGTGCGCGAGCACCCCG
Organism: Kitasatospora sp. NPDC058170; assembly: GCF_042883905.1. Taxonomy (NCBI): domain Bacteria; kingdom Bacillati; phylum Actinomycetota; class Actinomycetes; order Kitasatosporales; family Streptomycetaceae; genus Kitasatospora; species Kitasatospora sp. NPDC058170. The sequence goes on along the minus strand of NZ_JBHVUV010000006.1, from coordinate 229,363 downwards.
GCGGACGCCCGCCGGCAGGCGTCGTGGCCCGGTCCGACGCCACCCTTCCCGACAGCCCGGCGCCGACCGACGGCGCAGGGCGGAAACGGAGTTGATGTGATCGTCAGCAAGTTCCCGAACGCCCGGCCGCGGGTGCGGCGCAAACGCCTCACAGCCGGCCGGATCGCGCTCACGGCGGTGGCTGTGCTCTCACTGGTGGTCGGCCCGGCCATCGCCGAGGTGCGCCCGTCGGCCGCCGAGGCCGCCGACTTCGGGCGGAACCCGCGCGACTGGGCCCTGTCCAACGGTGATCTGGCCAACACCAGGGCCACCACCCGGACTCCGATCAACTCCCACAACGTCAAGGACCTCAAGGTCAAGTGGCGGCTGCCGCTGGAGGGCAAGCCCACCTTCGCCGGCCACATGGCCTCCAACCCGATCGTGGTCGGCGACACCGTCTACCTGATCACCCTCGACTCGGCCGTCTCCGCGGTGGACAAGGAGACCGGGAAGCTCCGCTGGAAGCACGAGTTCAACAGCCCCTCGGTCGGGCCGAACGGCGTGGCCTACGCGAACGGCCTGCTCTTCGGGACGACGTTCACCGGTGCCTTCGCGCTGGACCCGAAGACCGGCCGGACGGTGTGGTCACGGGAGCTGATCGCCGCCGGCCAGGGCGGTATCGACGTCGCCCCCCAGGTCTACAACGGCACCGTCGTGGTCAGCACCGTCCCGAGCACCTTCGGCAGGTACGTGCCGGGTGCGATGGGGACGGTCTATGCGCTGGACGCCGCGACCGGCGCGCCCAAGTGGGACTTCAACACGGTCAAGGACGGCGACCTGTGGGGCCACCCGGAGATCAACAACGGCGGTGGCCTCTGGTACGCGCCGGCCGTCGACAGCCACGGCCGGATCTTCCTCTCCGTCGGCAACCCCGCGCCGATGCCCGGTACCCCCGAGTACCCCAACGGCAGCAGCCGCCCGGGCCCCAACCTCTACACCAACTGCCTGGTGGTGCTCGACAGCAGTACCGGGAAGGTGCTCTGGTACCAGGAGACGGCCCCGCACGACCTGCGTGACTACGACCTCCAGGACTCCCCGATCATCACCACCGCCAAGGTCGGCGGGGTGCGCACGGAGATCGTCCTCGTGGCGGGCAAGATGGGCAAGGCCTTCGCGTACCGGGCCGACGACGGCAAGCCGCTGTGGACCCTTTCGGTCGGCACCCACCTGAACGACGAGGGCCCGCTGCCGAACGAGCCCGTCACCGTGCTGCCGGGCGTCCTCGGCGGTGTGGAGACCCCGATGGCGCTCGCGGACGGGCGGCTCTTCGTCCCGTGGGTCGACCAGCCCAGCACGCTCAGCGCCACCGGCGGGCTGGGGTACCCCGACGTCGCCAAGGGCCGGGGCGGCCTCACCGCGGCCGACGCGACCACCGGCAAGGTGCTCTGGCAGCGCAACCTGCCGCAGATGGCCCTCGGCGCGGCCACCGTGGCCAACGACGTGGTCTTCACCGCCACCTACGACGGCCAGATCTTCGGCTTCCGCACCTCCACCGGTGAACTCCTCTGGAAGGCCACCGCGCAGGCGGGCATCAACGCCTTCCCGGCCGTGAGCGGCAACCTCCTGCTGGTCGGCGCGGGGGCTCCCGTGCTCTCGGGTACCGCGGTACCCGAGCTGATCGCCTACTCCCTCTGACCCCACCGCTCCTCCTTCCTCCCTCCGCCCTGCGCACCGGTCCCGCGACCGATCCCCGGACTGATCCCCTGGACTGATCCCCTGGGCTGATCCGGTGGACCGCTCGCGCGACCGATCCCACGACGACGGCCACCGGCCCGGCATCCCATGCCGTGCCGGTGGCCGTCGTGCGTGCGTCCCCGGGCGTTCGGTGCCGCCGGAGAATTTCCCGGGCTCCCGGCCCGGGGGGATGTCGATTCCGTGCGCTCGGCGCCGACTACCCAGTGCCGGACCGAAAAGCCGGCGTCGAGGCACCCCCGTAACCTCGACGGCTCGCGGTCGCCGGGGAGGGAGTGGATGCCCGCCCCGGCGACCGTCTGCCAACCGTCGGAGAGGAGACCGCCGGGGACTACAGAGCGTGACAGAAAAGCGGACCGGCTGAACTCCGGACCACCCGCGACGCCTGCCTCGTCGGCCGCGGGCAGCTCTGTCACGTCCCCGCCGCCGCAGCGCGCGAGCGCCTCCGGCTTCTCTCGCCGTGCGGTGTAGCCGGGCCGTTCCGTGCCCCGTCACGCGGGCTCCCCGGGGTCGATCTGCCCCGTCCGACCTGCGAGTTCATCTGCCGCCCCGGTGATCGTCCGGCCACTGTCGGAGCCCCGGGCGGTTCTTGACCATGCTTCGTGGACACTGCTACACATCCACCGTCGCCGACCGTCGCGGACGACGGACGGATTCCTGTGGGCAGTTCTGTGGAGGGGTCATGACATTATCACCGAACGTAGTGGCCGATGGGCTGGACTTTCCGACCAGCCTGGCCTTCGACGACGCGGGAGGGGTGTACCTGGCCGAGTCCGGACTGCCCTTCGGTGGCGCCGCTCCGGGCGGGCGGATCTGGCGGCTGACCCCCGGCGCCGGCACCCCGGAACGGGTACTGCTGGCCGACGGTCTGGCCGCCCCGGTGACCGGACTGCTCTGGCACCAGGGGTACCTCTACGCCTCCGAGGGCGGGGCCGGCCGGATCACCCGGATCGGCCCGGACGGGGAGCGGCGGACCATCGTCGACGGCATGCCGGGGCCCGGAAACTACCACCTCGACATGGCCGCCGCCGGCCCCGACGGCAAGCTGTACTTCGCCCAGGGGGCGATGTCCAACCTCGGGATCATCGGGCTGGACGCCTACGAGATCGGCTGGCTGGGGCGCCTCCCGCACTCGTACGACATCCCCGGCCTGGACGTGGTGCTGACCGGCGTCAACGTCACCACCGACGACCCGCTGGCCGGCACGCCCGGCGCGCGGACCACCACCGGCGCCTTCGTCCCGTTCGGCACCGCGACCACGCCCGGCCAGCAGGTGCCGGCCGGGCTGCCGTGTACCGCGGCGGTGATGCGCTGCGATCTCGACGGCGGCAACCTGGAGCTGGTGGCCTGGGGGCTGCGCAACGCGTTCGGCCTGGGATTCCTCCCGGACGGGCGGCTGCTCGCGGTCGACCAGGGCGCCGACGACCGGGGGAGCCGGCCGATCGGCAACGCCCCCGACCTGCTGTTCGAGGTCCGCCAGGGCGCCTGGTACGGGTGGCCGGACTTCGTCGGCGGTGTCCCGGTGACCGACCCGGTGTTCCGGCCCGAGCGCGGCCCGCAGCCCTCCTTCCTGCTGGCCGACCACGACCGGCTCCCGGCGCCCGAGAAGCCCGTCCTCGACTTCGAGTCCCATGTGGCGGCCACCAAGTTCGCCGTCGCGCCGCCGAGTTCGCCGCTCGCCGGGCGGCTGGTGGTCACGCTGTTCGGCGACGAGGCCCCGATGACCATGCCGTCCGGCGGCCCGCAGCTCGGACGCGACCTGCTGCTGGTCGACCCGGCCGACTGGTCCACCGACGGCCTGCCGGCCGGTCCGCAGCTGCACCGGCCGATCGACGTCGGCTTCGCGGCCGGCGACGGCGCGCTGCTGGTCCTGGACTTCGGCGAGTTCGAGATGACCGACCACGGTGTCGAGGCCAAGGCGGGCACCGGACGGCTCTGGCGCTGGGAGGGCTGGGACCGCCCGGCCACCGGCTGACACCGCCCGCCACACCACCTCTGACACGAAGGAGTTGCAGAATGGCAGGCAGAACCGGACTGTGGCTGATCGGGGCACGGGGGTCCGTCGCCACCACCGCCGTCTGCGGTCTCGCCGCCTTCCGGGCCGGGCTCGTCCCGGCCACCGGCTGCGTGAGCGAGCGGCTCGGCCTCGACGAGACGGTCTTCCCCGGCTGGTCCGACCTGGTGACCGGCGGCCACGACATCGTCGCCACCCCGCTCGCCAAGCGGGCCGAGGACCTCGCCGACGCCGGTGTGCTGCCCGGATGGCTCCCCGCGGCGGTCGCCGAGGACCTCCGGGCGGCCGACCGGGAGATCCGCCCCGGCTTCGACCCGGCCGAGGGAGCGGGCACCCAGGCCGACGCGGTCGGGCAACTCGTCTCCGACATCGAGGACTTCCGGCGCAACCGGAACCTGGAGCGGGTCGTGGTGGTCAACGTCTCGTCCACCGAGCCGCCGATCACGCCGCTGCCCGAGCACGCCGACCCGGCCGCGCTGGAGCGCGCCCTCGCCGAGCCGGGCCGACGGGTGCTCCCCGCCGGTGCGCTGGCCGCCTACGCGGCCTTCTCGGCGGGCTGTCCGTACGTCGACTTCACCCCCTCGCCCGGTCTGCGGATCCCGGCGGTCACCGAACTCGCCGACCGCCGGGGTCTGCCGTATGCGGGCTGCGACGGCAAGACCGGCGAGACCCTGCTCCGCAGCGCGCTGGCACCGATGTTCCTGTCCCGCGACCTGCGCGTCCGGTCCTGGTCCGGCACCAACCTGCTCGGCGGCGGCGACGGCGCCAACCTGGGCCGGGACGGCCGCGCCCAGGGCAAGCTGGAGTCCAAGACCCGGGGCCTGGCCGCCCTGCTCGGCACCGAGGCCACCGCGCCGCTGCACATCGACCACGTACCCGACCTCGGCGAACGCAAGGTCGCCTGGGACTACGTCTCCTTCGAGGGCTTCCTCGGCGCCCGGATGAGCCTCCAACTCACCTGGGACGGCTACGACTCGGCCCTCGCCGCGCCACTGGTCCTCGACCTGGCCCGGCTGGTGGCGGGCGCCCACCGGGCCGGGGAGTCCGGACCGCTCGGCGCACTCGCCTTCTTCTTCAAGGACCCGCTCGGCAGCGGCGAGCACCGGCTCGCCCAGCAGGAGCAGCAACTGGCCGCCTGGGCGGACCGGATCGCGGTGGCCCGATGAGTGCCGCGCCCGGCCGGGGCACCCCGGGTGCCTGGGCCGAGCTGCTCCGGGCGCCGGCCGCGCTCACCGTCCTCGGCGACACCGCGGCCGGAGCGGCGGCGGCCGGCCGGCCGCTGCGGGGCCGCCGGCTCGCCCTGCCGCTCGCCTCGGTCGCGCTGTACTGGTCCGGGATGGCCCTGAACGACTGGGCCGACCGGGCGGTCGACGCGGCCGAGCGGCCCGAGCGCCCGATCCCCTCCGGCCGGATCGCACCGGGGGCGGCCCTCACGGCCGCCGCCGCGCTCAGCGGCGCCGGGCTGGCGCTGGCCGCCCTCGCGGGCGGCTCCGACGCGCTGCGGATCGCCGTCCCGCTCGCCGGGGCGGTCTGGGCCTACAACACCGTGCTGAAGCCGACCCCGGCCGCGCCGGCCGCGATGGCGGCCTGCCGGGCCCTGGACGTGCTGCTCGGCGCCGGAGCCGGGCGCTGGACGGCGGCCCGCACACCGGCCCTCGCCCTGGGCGCGCACACCTTCGGGGTGACCGCGCTGTCCCGGGGCGAGGTGCACGGCGGACGCCGCGCCGACAGCCGGCTGGCGCTCGCCACCACCCTCGCCGCCACCACCCTGACCTGCGCGGGCCGGGCGCCCTCCGGTCTGCACCGCGCGGCGGCCGGGCTCTGCGCGCTCGGCTACGCGGGCACCACCGGCCGGGCGCAACTCGCCGCGGACGCCGAGCCGTCCACGGCCGCGGCCGTCCGCGCCGCCACCGTCGCCGGGATCCACGGCATGGTGCCGCTGCAGGCCGCCCTGTGCGCGCGGCGCGGATCGCTGGCGGCCGCCGCGCTGGTGCTGTCCGCACTGGCACCGGCCCGCCGCCTCTCCACCCGCCGGAGCCCGACATGACCGCGCCCGCCCTCGGCTACGGCACCAACGGATTCTCCAACCACCGGCTCACCGACGCGCTGCGGGTGATCGCCGACCTCGGGTACACCGCGACCGGCCTCACCCTCGACCACCACCACCTGGACCCCTACGGGCCCGACCTGGCCCGGGAGACCGAGCAGATCGGCGGGCTGCTCGCCGCGCTCGGCCTGCGCTGCGTTGTCGAGACCGGCGCGCGCTACCTGCTCGACCCGCACCGCAAGCACCACCCCACGCTGGTCTCGGAGTCGGCCCGGCCACGGATCGACTTCCTGCTGCGCGCCGTCCGGATCGCCGAGTCGCTCGGCGCCGACTGCGTGTCCTTCTGGTCGGGCAACGGCGAACCGGGCGCCGACCCGCACACCAACCGCCGCCGGATGATCGACCATCTCGACCCGGTCCTGGACGAGGCGCGGCGCCGCGGCGTCCGGCTCGGCCTCGAACCGGAACCCGGGATGGTCGTCCAGCGGCTCGACCAGGCCCTCGACCTGCGCCGGGAGCTCGGCGACCCCGACCAGCTCGGCATCACCCTGGACGTCGGGCACTGCGTCGCCGTGGAGCCGGTCGACGCCGCCGCCTGCATCCGCCGGGCGGGCCGGCTCCTGGTCAACGTCCAACTGGACGACATGCGCCCGGGCATCCACGAACACCTGGAGTTCGGGCAGGGGCAGCTCGACCTCGCGGCCACCCTGGCCGCCCTCGACGACACCGGTTACACGGGCGTCGCGGCCGTCGAACTGCCCCGGCACAGCCACGCCGCACCACAGACCGCACAGCGGGCCATGGCGGCACTGCGCCGGGCCCGGGAGACCGTTTCCGTTCAGCAGGTGCATACGGGTGCACCGCTGTCATCCACGATCGGAGACCGTTGATCATGGCGTACCGAGAGGACCACCCCTGGCTTGCCGCCGGCGCCCACGGAGGGAGCCCGGTGGCGATCGTCCACAGCCTGGAGAGCAGGTGGCTGGCCGGAGCCGAGCGGCGCATCCGGCAGCGCCCCGCCGCCATCCACGACGACTTCCCGCTGGTCGGCCGAGCGGTCGGCCGGGTACCGGTCCGGCCGGAGACCGACCCGCAGGGCCTGGTGTTCGGCACCGTCGACGACGAGGCCCGCGCCCGGCTGCTCGCGGTGCTCTCCGAGGTGCTGGTCGCCGACGCCCTGGAGGCCGAGGTCGGACGGCTCTACCGGCACGGCGACGACGCCGAACGGCGCGGCGTCCTGCGCGCGCTCCCGCTGCTGCCGGGATCCCTGGTCGACCTCGGCCTGGAGCTGGTCGCCGACGCGCTGCGCACCAACGACCCGCGTCTGATCGCCGCGGCGATGGGCCGGTTCGCGGCCGACCACCTCGACCAGGCGCAGTGGCGCCAGGGCGTGGTGAAGTGCCTGTTCACCGGTGTGACGCTGCCCGCGGTCGCCGACCTGGTCGCCCGCACCGACTCCGAACTGCTGCGGATGGCACGCGACCTGGCCGAGGAACGGCTCGCCGCGGGGCGGGAGATCACCCCCGACCTGCGCGCGCTGCTCGGCATGACGGTGCTGATGGCCCTCGTACCGCCGCGGGCCGAGGACGGCCGGCGATGAGGATCTTCGACCCGCACATCCACATGACCTCCCGGACCACCGACGACTACCGGAACATGTACGAGGCCGGCGTCCGGGCCGTCGTCGAACCCGCCTTCTGGCTCGGCCAGCCCCGCACCGGCCTGAGCTCCTTCACCGACTACTTCGACAGCCTGATCGGCTGGGAGCGCTTCCGGGCCTCCCAGTTCGGCATCAGCCACAACTGCACGATCGCCCTCAACCCCAAGGAGGCCAACGACCCCCGCTGCGCCGGGGTACTGGACGTCCTGCCGCGCTACCTCGGCAAGGACGGTGTGGTCGCGGTCGGCGAGATCGGCTACGACTCGATGACCAGGGCCGAGGACGAGGCGTTCGGACGGCAGCTGCAGCTCGCGGTGGAACACGGCCTCCCGGTGCTGGTGCACACCCCGCACCGGGACAAGAAGGCCGGCACCGCCCGCACCCTCGACGTGCTCCGGGAGTCCGGCACCGACCCCGGGACCGTCCTGGTGGACCACCTCAACGAGGTCACCGCGCCGATGGTCGCCGACGCCGGCTGCTGGCTGGGCTTCTCCATCTATCCGGACACCAAGATGGACGAACAGCGGATGGTCGCCCTGCTCAGGAAGTACGGCACGGCCCGCATCCTGGTCAACTCGGCGGCCGACTGGGGCCGTTCGGACCCGCTCAGCCCGTACCGGGTCGGCCGGGCGATGCTGGCGGCCGGCTTCACCCCGGCCGAGGTGGACACCGTGCTCTGGCAGAACCCCGTCGAGTTCTACCGCCGCAGCGGGCACCTGGTGCTCGACGAGCCCGCCCCCGCCGCCGACGCGGTCTCCGCCGCGGGCAACTCCGTCCTACGGGGCGGATCATGACCCGGCTCTGCTACTCGACCAACGTCCACCCGGCGGAGGACCTGCCCGGCATCCTCCGCCAACTGGACACCTACGCGGAGCCGATCCGCGAGCGCACCGGCTTCGACCGGCTCGGCCTCGGCCTCTGGCTGGCGGCCGGGACGGCGGCCGAGCTCGCCGCCGACCCGGCCCTGCTCCGCCGGCTGCGAGCCGAGCTGACAGCCCGGGACCTCGCCGCCCTGACCCTGAACGCCTTCCCCTACGGGGGGTTCCACCAGCCGGTGGTCAAACACGCGGTGTACCGCCCCGACTGGACCGACCCCGCCCGGGAGCGCTACACCGCCGACTGCGCCACCGTGCTGGCCGGACTGCTGCCCGACGACGCCGAGGACGGCAGCCTCTCCACCCTGCCGCTGGCCTGGCGCCGCCCCTGGTCCACCGACGCCGACCGGGCCGCCGAACAGGCGCTGCGGCGGACCGCGCAGACCCTGCGCACGGTCTCGGCGCGGGCCGGCCGGCCGATCCGCCTGGCCGTCGAGCCCGAACCGGGCTGCGTGCTCGACACCGTCGCCGACGCGGTGCGCTGGCTCGCACCCCGGGTCGACCCCGAGTACGTCGGCCTCTGCCTGGACACCTGCCACCTGGCCGTCTCCTTCGCCGACCCGGCGCGGACGGTGGCCGCGATCGAACGGGCCGGCCTCGCCGTGGTCAAGGTCCAGGCGTCGGCGGCGCTGCACGTCGACGACCCCGCCGACCCGGCCGCGCGCCGCGTGCTCGCCGACTACGCCGAACCGCGCTACCTGCACCAGGTCAGGGAGTCGGACGGCGCCGGGCAGGTGCTCGCCGCGGACGACCTGCCGCAGGCACTGGACGCGCTGCCCGCCCGCGGCCCCTGGCGGGTGCACTTCCACGTCCCGCTGCACACCGCACCGCCGGCCCCGCTGCGCGGCACGACCGACGTGCTCCGCGCGGCAGTGGCCGCCGTCCGCGACGTCCGCGACCGGACGGTGATCGAGGTGGAGACCTACACCTGGCCCGTCCTGCCCGGCGCCGAAACCGACATCGTCGCCGGAATCGCCGGGGAACTCCTCTGGGCAGAACGCGAGTTGGCGGACCAGCGCGAGCCGGCCTCCGGCCGGGCGGACAGGAAGGTGACCCGGTGAAGCCGGTGATCGTGCTGGACGTGGTCGGACTGACGCCCCGGCTGCTCCCGCACCTGCCGAACCTCTCCCGGCTGGCCCGGCGCACCGGCCACGCACCGCTGCGCACCGTCCTGCCCGCCGTCACCTGCAGCGTGCAGTCCACCCTGCTCACCGGCAGGCTGCCGGCCGAGCACGGAATCGTCGGGAACGGCTGGTACTTCCGGGAGCTCGGCGAGATCCACCTGTGGCGCCAGCACAACCGGCTGGTCACCGCGCCGAAGGTGTGGGAGACCGCCCGGGCCCGGCAGCCCGGCTACCGGACGGCCAACATCTGCTGGTGGTACGCCATGGGCGCCTCGACCGAACTCCTGGTCACCCCGCGCCCGGTGTACCACGCCGACGGCCGGAAGTCGCCCGACTGCTACACCCGGCCACCGGAGCTGCGCGACCGGCTCACCGAGGAGCTCGGACCGTTCCCGCTGTTCCAGTACTGGGGACCGACCGCCGGGATCGCCTCCAGCCGGTGGATCGTCGCCGCCGCCCGCCGGGTCCTGCGCACGGAGCGGCCCGACCTCCTGCTGGTCTACGTCCCGCACCTGGACTACGACCTGCAGCGCTTCGGCCCGGACTCCCGGCAGGCGCTGGCCGCCGCCCGGGCGGTGGATGCCGAACTGGCCCCGCTGCTGGACCAGGCCGAGGCGGAGGGCGCCACCGTGGTCGTGCTCAGCGAGTACGGCATCACCCCGGCGAGCTGGCCGGTGGACATCAACCGCGAGCTGCGCCGGGAGGGCTGGCTCGACGTGTACACCCAGGCGGGGATGGAGTACCTGGACCCGTGGGCCTCGCGGGCCTTCGCCGTCGCCGACCACCAGATCGCCCACGTCTACGTCCCCGACGAGGCGGACCTGCCGAAGGTGCGCGACCACCTGCTCCGGCTGCCGGGCGTGGACGAGGTCCTGGACCGGGCGGAGCAGGCCCGGTACGGCCTCGACCACCCGCGCTCCGGCGAACTGGTGGCCGTGGCGGAGCCCGACGCCTGGTTCACCTACTACTACTGGCTGGACGGCACGCGCGCTCCCGACTTCGCACGGTCCGTCGAGATCCACCGCAAGCCCGGCTACGACCCGGCCGAGCTGTTCTTCGACCCGGCGGACCCGCTGGCCAAGGCCAGGGCGGCGGTCGGACTGGCCCGCAAGAAGCTCGGCCTGCGCCACACCATGAACGTGGTCCCGCTGGACCCGTCCTGGGTCCGCGGTTCGCATGGCCGCCTCCCGGACTCGGCAGCCGACGGCCCCCTGCTGATCTGCAGCGATCCGGCCTGGGAGGCCGCCCTCGACGCCACCGGCGCGATCAGCGCCAGCGACGTCGCGGGGCTGCTGCTCCGACTCCAGGGGCTGGACGGCTGACGGTCCGCCACCGCACTCCCCGCCGTGCTTCGGCCCGGCCCTCCGGACAACGGCGTCCGCGAGGGACGGGCCCGCTGTCGGCACCCCGCACCCGGGACGACTTCATCGGGCTGTCATCGGCCGCTGCCACTGTCATCAGGTGAACTCGGCCGACCGCGTACGCATCGAAGGGCGCACGCGTGGGCCGACTGCGTGGGGAGAGAACGAATGCGAGCACGAAGGATCGCGGCCGCGTCAGCCGGACTCCTGCTGACGGTCGCGCTGACGGCGGCGCAGGGCGCCACGGCCCAGGGGGCCGCGGCACGCGTGACGGCCCCGTGCGAGGGCACCTACACGATCGTTGTCGGGGGCACCGGCAGCTCGTGGAACAACGACGGCTTCTACGGCAACATCCAGCAGCACGTCGGCTATCCCACCCAGATCCCCAACGGCGCGAGCGCGCGGGCGGGCGTCAACGAGCTGAACCGGCTGGTCCGGGACCAGCGCGCCGCGTGCCCGGGCCAGCACGTCAAGATGGCCGGGTACTCCCTGGGCGCCGGCGTGGTGCACATCTGGGTCACCGAGAACTGGCAGACGTTCGACAACGTCAACGCCATCCTCGTCGCGGACCCCAAGCGCCAGGGTCCTCCCGGTGCCAACGGCGGAGCCGTGCCGTTCGGCGGCATCATCGGCGCTCCGCTCGCCGGTGCCGACAGGTTCTTCGGCAACGTGCCCGTCAAGACGATCTGTCACTGGGACTACGTCTGCGACGAGTCCGCCGGGATCTGGACCTACCCGAACAACCACGTCAGGAACTACCCCGAAGACTTCAACATGGACCACCACAACGACAGCGCCAGCGAGCAGTGGTACAACGGCGCCTGGTACGCCTGGTAACCACGGGACGCCCGTCGGCGTCGGCCGAGCCGGTGCCGACCCCCTCACCACCTGTCAGCGGCCGGGACCACCCGGCCGCTGACAGGTGGTGAACCGTCTGTGCCGCACCGGCGAGCAGCTCGCGGCCGTGCCGCGCACACCCCGGCGTCCACCCCGCGTCGGGCCGGTCAACGGGCGGCTCCGGTGACACCCAGGCCGGCCTCGTCCCCGCGCAGGATCATCTGGCAGGTCTGCCGCAGCATCCGACTCGGCGGAACCCCCAGGTCGTCGGCCAGCCGGCGGCGGGCGCGGGCGAACACGGCCAGCGCGTCGGCCTGCCGGCCGCTGCGGTACAGCGCACGCATCAGCATCGCGGCCAGCAGTTCGTTCAGCGGGTGCTCCGCGGACAGGGCGAACAGCTCGGCGACCGCCTCGGAGTACTGGCCCAGCCGCAGCTGCCACTCCACCTTGCGCTGGGCGACGGCGATCCTGCGCTCGGCGAGCCGCAGCCGCTCCAACTCCGCGAGCGGGCCGGGCAGCCCGGCCAGCAGCTCCCCGCGGAACAGCTCCAGCGCCCGGGAACAGAGGCGGACCGCCTCGCCCGGGTCGCCCGCCCGGTGCGCCGTCCCGGCGTCGGTGACCAGCCCCTCCATACGCGCCAGGTCCACTTCGGCCGCACCGGGGACCAGGCGGTAGCCGCACCTGTCGTGCTCGATCACCGAGTCCGGGCTGTCCCCGATGCGCAGGGTCTTGCGGAGCCGGTAGATGTGGACCGGCACCACGTTCGTCACCGGCGGCTCCATCCCCCACACCCCGTCGAGCAGTTCCTGCTGGCTGACCGTCCGCCCCCCGTGCAGCGCCAGCGCCGCCAGCACGGCCTGCTGGCGCAGGTGCCCCAGGTCCAGGGCCCGCCCGTCCTGCCACGCCCGCAGCGGCCCGAGCACGGAGATCTGCACCTTCGGCCCGGCCGCCCGGCCGGCGGCGCCGCGCCGCACCGGGCTCGACGGCTGCGAGCGGGGGCCGCAGCCGGGGGCGACCAGCCCGCAGTCGAAGGCGTGGACGATGGCGGCGGCCCGGTCGCGCAGCCCGAGCTTCACGAGGATCCGCGCGAGGTGCCCGGCCGCGGCGTCCTCGGAGATGGCGAGGGCGGCGGCGATCTCGTCGTCCCGCAGACCGCAGCCGACCGCGTGGAGCACCTTGCGCTCCTGGTCCCCGAGCACGGCGGCGCCCGGCCGGCGGGCGGTGGCGGTCGTCGGCATCGCTGCTCCCTGGACTCCGGGCCGCCGGGTGTGGCGGACGCCGTCGACAAGGTAGTGAGGGGAGCGCGGGGCGGGGTATCCGGAACGATCCGGAGTAACCTGCGCCGGTCCCCGCCGGACCGGCGCACGCGTGCGGGTGCTCCGCCCCGGCGGCGGTCAGGGGCAGCGGAGGAGGGCGGGGCGGTCCTTGGTACGGACGGCGGGGAGCCAGGCGGTGGTGGGTCCGGGGAGGTGGACGCGGTACCAGAGGGTGGAGGTGAGGTCCTCCTCGTTGATGACGGGGAGGCCGGTGGGGAGCTGGCAGTCCGCGTCGAGGGTGTCGCCGTGCCAGACGCGGGTGGGGACGACGTTCTCGGCGACGTACGGGCGCAGCGGGTCGACGGCGAGGCCGAGGCTGCACCGGGGGTCGCGGTCGGTGCGGTCCTGGCAGCCGCGTTCGGCGTTGAAGACCCGGATGCGGAAGGGGTGTTCGGCCGGGTCGGGGTGCGGCCAGAGAGCGGTGGCGGTGGCGGTGACGGCGGCCGTGGCGCAGGTGGCGAGGGCGAGCAGGACGGTGCGCGGCCGCGGGCGGCGCGTGCGGCGGCCGGACCGGTGGACGCGGATGCGGGCGAGCAGGCTCTCGGCGCTGTGCGGGGAGCGGGCGGCGTGGGTGGGGGCGAGGCAGTCGGCGGCGAGGGCGCGCCAGAACGGGGGGACGCTGGGGGCCAGGCGCAGGGCGGCGCGGCCTTCGGCGTACTGCTGGGCGGCAGCGCTGCGGGAGGTGGGGGTGGTGCCGGGGAAGGGCGGGACGCCGGCGGTGAACACCTCGTGGATCACGATCCCGAGCGCCCAGATGTCCGCGGTGGTACGGACCTTGATGCCGTGTTCGCCGAGCGGCTCCCTCCAGCGCTCCGGCGGGAGGTAGTCGGGGGTGCCGATCGGGGCGGAGTGGCCGTGGGTGCCGGTGAGTTCGATGGCGAGCCCGAAGTCGGAGATGCGGACCTCGCCGTCCCGGCCGATCAGGACGTTCTCGGGCTTGAGGTCGGCGTGGACCCAGCCGGAGCGGTGCAGGTGGGCCAGGCCCTCGCAGATGCCGGCGATGATCCGGCCGCCCCGGGCCTCGTCGACACCGGTGGCGAGCAGGTCGCGCAGGGTGCCCTCGGCGCGTTCCATCACCAGGACGATCGCGCCGTCGAGCGCGGGGTGGTCGGGGGCGGCCAGGGTCAGGGTGTCGAACAGGCGGACCAGCCGGGGGTGCGGGGCGGTGCGGGCCAACTCGGCTTCGCGGCGGGCGGCTTCGGCGACGTGGCGGGCCTGGCGGGGGGCGAGCGCGGCGGTCGGCAGCACCTTGAGGGCGACCGTGCCGTCCACCCCGCCCGGGTGCTCCGGTCCGGCGGCGTCCCCGGTCCGGCGGGCGGCGTAGACGGTTGCCCAGCCGCCCTCGCCGATGGGCCCGGTGACGGTCCACCCGCCGACCCGGTGACCGGGCGGCAGCACCTCCTCGCCGTCCCCGCGGAGGGCCGGGTCGTGCACCATCGGCGCCCCTCCCTACCGTCCGGGCTCGCCGGCTTCGGGGCGCGGCAGGAGCGCGAGGTGCTCCTCGCGGACGATGCCGAACTTCAGCGCGAGTCCCACCACGGCCTCGCGCTTGCCGCTGCGGCGGTCCGCGCGGCCCGCGCCGTCGGGCATGTCGATCCGGAGCTTCTCGTCGGCGAGGTAGTCGAGGTGCGAGCTGACCGCGCGGGCGGTGAGCCGGGCGCAGGCGGGGTGGCCGCGCAGCCGCGCGACCACCTGGGGGGTGGTGGGCACGGCGGCGGGGGAGCGGTCGCGCAGCCACGGCTCGCAGAGCGCGACCAGGACCAGGAAGTAGGTGGCGGTCTCGTCCAGCGAGTACGCCGTCATGGTGCGGCTCTCCCAGGAGCCGGCGCCGCGGGCGTGCGGGTCCAGGTAGACGTGGTCGGGCGCGAACACCTGGAAGGACAGCGGTGTTTCGCGCCGCGAGGGCAGCACCACCCGGGAGAACTCGAACGGGATCGGCGCGCCGATCCGCCGCGGCGGCACCCGCAGGTACTCGCCGGCGCCCTCCGGGTTCTCCACCAGGTAGGTGTGGGTGTGGCTGAGGTTGCTCAACTGCCAGTGGTCGTCGGTCGCGTGGATCTCGCCGGCGAGCCGGGAGACCGTCTCGTCGCCGAGTCGGAGCTCCACCGGCGTGCCGGCGGAGCCGCGGCCGAAGCGCGCCCGCTCGCCCGGACCGAGCCGCAGCGTCACCGCGTCCTCGCCGTTCCCCTCCGGCAGGTGGACGAGAATCCCGCTCACCGTTCCCCCGTCCCGCGCACCGCTCCCCCGCTTCG
Organism: Kitasatospora sp. NPDC058170; assembly: GCF_042883905.1. Taxonomy (NCBI): domain Bacteria; kingdom Bacillati; phylum Actinomycetota; class Actinomycetes; order Kitasatosporales; family Streptomycetaceae; genus Kitasatospora; species Kitasatospora sp. NPDC058170. The sequence continues at coordinate 214,146 of NZ_JBHVUV010000006.1, read as the reverse complement.
CATGCCTACCCCCCGTTTCGCATGCCGACCGTTGTCGGACGGACGAACGTTACCTCTTTGCGCATGACAATAAACCGCAAGGTGGCGCAGGCCACCTGACGGGGAAACGGGGAAACGGGGGAGCGGGGAGCGGGGGAGGGGCGCGCGGTCAGATCATCGGCGCCCCCGAGCGCAGCGGCGCCACCGGGCGGTCGCCGAAGGCGGCCCACGGCCGCCAGCCGCCGCCCGGCCGGTCCTGGACCCGGGTGCGCAGCCGGCCGTCCTCGGCCACCGCGAAGACGTGCAGCCGTCCGGTGGGGTCGGCCGCGGCGGAGGGCGGCGCGGCGAGCACCAGGCCCGGTTCGCCGAAGTCCTCGCCGAGCACGCCGTCCGGGGCCCAGGCTCCGGCGGGCTCCACCTGCCAGCGGTGGGCGAGCCGCGCGCCGCCGGGGGCGAGGGTGAACGCCTCCAGCCGGCCGTCCGCGCCGGGGACCGACAGCGGGGAGCCGGTGGACCAGCCCAGCAGCGCCTGCCATTCGTCCCAGCCCCCGCTGGGCACCGACTGGCGGCGCTGGAAGGCCGCGGTGCCGGACGGGGCGATCGCGGTGACGTTCAGCCGCCCGGTGCCGTCGAGGGCCACCCGCGGCGCGGCGCCGGCGGGCGTGCCGAAACGCTCCCAGGCGGACCAGGCGCCACCGGGCGAGGTCTGCCAGCGGTGCAGCAGCGCCGCGCCGCCGGGCGCCAGCACGAACACCTCCAGCCGGCCGTCGGCGTTGGCGGCGACGACCGGCGGAGCGCCCGCCGGGCCGCTGAAGCCCGCGTCCCAGGCGTCCCAGGTGGGGGAGCCGGGCGACCGCTGGCGGCGGCGGGCGATCAGGGTGCCGCCCGGGCCGAGCGCGAACACCTCCAGGCGGCCGTCGGCGTTGCGGGCGACGGCGGGGGCGGCGCCGGCCGGGCCGCCGAACTCCTCCCACTCCGACCAGCCGCCGTCCGCCCGCTGGACGCGGTGGTGCAGGTTGGCGCCGCCGGGGGCGAGCGAGAAGACCTCCAGCCGGCCGTCGGCGTTGCGGCCCAGCGCGGGCACGGCGCCGGCCGGGCCGCCGAACTCCTCCCAGTCCGACCAGGTGTCGGCGGCCGGGTCGAGCTGGACCCGGCGCAGCATCGACCGGTCGGCCGCGTCGAGGGCGAACACGTTCAGCCGGCCCTGTGCGTCCGGGGAGGCGACCGGGTTGTCCGGGCTCTGGAAGGGCGGCGGGGTCGGCTGCCAGCTCAGCGGGGCCAGGTACAGGCCGTGCCGGAACCAGCCGGCGGCGCTCGCCCACCACTGCGGCCCGTCGGTGACCACCTCCACCGCGTGGCCCGGCACATGGCCGGCGCGGCCGTCGAGGGTGAAGCGGAACGGGTCCTGGGAGGCGAGGACGTCGGTGCCGTCGTAGCCGTTCCGCGGTCCGACGAACAGGTAGTACCAGCCGTCCCGGGCCACCACGAAGGGCGACTCGGTGACCGAGACGCCGTCCGCCGAGGTGGCCTGGTCGGTGAAGGCGGCGCCGGGAGGGCCCCAGGTCAGCAGGTCGGTGGAACGCCGGTAGCAGACCTGGTGCCGGCCGTCGACGGCGGACAGCTCGGTGTAGTACATCACCCACTCGCCGCCGATCCGCAACACCATCGGATCCCGGGCGTCGTGCCCGCGGAACAGCGGACCGGACGGCAGCCGCGTCCAGGTGAACAGGTCGGTGGAGGTGGCGGCGTTGATCGCCGCCCCGGCGAGCCCGCCCGCGGCGTAGAACATCCAGTGCACGCCGTCCGACTCGACGACGTGCGGGGCCCACAGGTGCTTCTCCCCGAAGTACGAGGTGTCGACGGTCAGCGCGTCCGGGTGGCCGGTCCACGGCCCGGACGGGTCGGGCGCCGAGGCGTGCGCGAGCGACACCTCGGCCGAACTGTCGGGGGCCTGCCCGGGCGGCGCGCTGTCGCCGACGATGCTGAACAGGTGCCAGCGCCCGCCGGCCCGGACCAGCGTGTGGTCGTTGAGGTAGCGGCGGCGCGCGGCGGACGGGTCGTAGACGTGGTCGAACGGGCCGGCGCCGACCCACAGGTGGGGCGTGGTGGCGCCGGCCGCGGCGGTGGCGGTACGGCCCGCGAGCGGGAGCACGAGTGCTCCCGCTCCGGCCGCCCGCAGCAGGCTCCGCCTGCTGATCTGGGACATGGTTGTGCTCCGTCACGGTGCTACCGGCGCGGTCAGGGGAGGGCGGGTCCGGCGGTGGTGTTGAGCCAGGCCCACTCGGACCAGGTGGAGAACCCGGTCTGCCACCTGTGGTAGACGCCGGCGCTGCTGGTGCCGAAGACCTCGATCCGGCCGTCGGCGTTGGCCGCCGCGACGATCTCGGTACCGGCGCCGCCGAAGGTGTCCCACGGGCCGTACGGCGCGTTGACGCCGCTCTGCCAGGCGTGCTGCGCCGTGCTGCCGTTGATCGCGAACACCTCCACCCGGCCGTCGGGCGAACGCTCGCTGGTGAGTTGGGAGTCGGCGGGGCCGCCGGCGGGTTCCCAGGCGGACCAGGTGGTGGGGTTGGTCTGGTAGCGGTGGAAGATGCCGACGGGGCCGGAGGCGAAGACTTCGAGGCGGCCGTCCTGGTTGTGGTCGACGGTGAGGTCGTGGCCGCCGCCGCCGAAGTCCTCCCAGGTGGACCAGTTTCCGTTGACGGCGGTCTGCCACTGGTGTTGGAAGGTGGCGTTGTTGAGGGCGAAGACCTCGAGTCGGCCGTCGGGGGCCTTGCCGAGGGCGATGGTGCTGTCGGCGGGGCCGCCGCCGGCGGATTCCCAGGGGGACCAGCCGCTGTTGGGGGCGTTCTGGTAGGTGTGGTAGACGCCGGTGGGGTTGGAGGCGAAGACTTCGAGGCGGCCGTCCTGGTTGGTGCCGACGGCGATGTCGTGGCCGCCGCCGCCGAAGGTCTCCCAGTTCGACCAGCCGCCGGAGGGCTGGAGTTGGTAGCGGTGCTGGAAGGTGCTGCCGTTGATGGCGAACATCTCCAGGCGTCCGTCGGCGTTCTGACCGATCGCCAGTTTCGCTCCACCCGGGCCGCCGAGGGTCTCCCAGTCCGACCAGGCGCCGCTGACGGCCGTCTGCCAGGCGTGCGAGACGCCGTTCGCGCCGGCCGCGAAGACCTCGAGCCGGCCGTCCGCCGACCGCGCGGACACCACCCGGCCGGACTGCGCCGGGTACACCAACGGCGCCGGACCGGGCCCGTGGTGGCCGAGCCGGTCCGCGGCGGCCTGCGCCTCGCCCATGTGCCGCAGGTGCGCGCCCTGGTTGAAGGTCGACCAGGGCTCCCAGTTGGTACCGCCGTTGGAGATGCGGAAGGCCGCGTCGGCGTTGCACTGGGCGTCGTAGGCGCAGGCGTCGGTGACCTCGGAGTGCCAGTAGCTGTTGATCTCCCACAGGCCGCGGTCGGTGGACGGCGGCGTGTTGTTCTGGACGTTGGACGCCAGCGGGTTGCAGCTGGATTCGGCGAGGCCGACGGCGATCGCGACCACCAGGGCGTCGCCCCGGAAACCCGCGTTGTAGCCGACCTCGGCGCACAGGTCGCTGCCGGTGGCGGCCGGTGCGGGCGTGGCGCCGGCCATCAGGCCCGCCGTCGCGCCCAGCGAGACGAGTGCGGACAGCAGGACGCGCTGGGGCGCCCGGCGGGCGCGTGGGGTGCTGGTCACGTGATGGCTCCTCAACTGACGGCGGGTCCGGCGGTGGTGTTGAGCCAGGCCCACTCGGACCAGGTGGAGAATCCGGTCTGCCACTTGTGGTGGACGCCGGCGCTGCTGGTGCCGAAGACCTCGATCCGGCCGTCGGCGTTGGCCGTCGCGACGATCTCGGTGCCGGCGCCGCCGAAGGTGTCCCACGGGCCGTACGGGGCGTTCAGGTTGGTCTGCCAGGTGTGCTGGGCGGTGCTGCCGTTGATGGCGAACAGCTCGATGCGGCCGTCCGCGGTCGGCTGGCTGGTGAGTTGGGAGTCGGCGGGGCCGCCGGCGGGTTCCCAGGCGGACCAGGTGGTGGGGTTGGTCTGGTAGCGGTGGAAGATGCCGACGGGGCCGGAGGCGAAGACTTCGAGGCGGCCGTCCTGGTTGTGGTCGACGGTGAGGTCGTGGCCGCCGCCGCCGAAGTCCTCCCAGGTGGACCAGTTTCCGTTGACGGCGGTCTGCCACTGGTGTTGGAAGGTGGCGTTGTTGAGGGCGAAGACCTCGAGTCGGCCGTCGGGGGCCTTGCCGAGGGCGATGGTGCTGTCGGCGGGGCCGCCGCCGGCGGATTCCCAGGGGGACCAGCCGCTGTTGGGGGCGTTCTGGTAGGTGTGGTAGACGCCGGTGGGGTTGGAGGCGAAGACTTCGAGGCGGCCGTCCTGGTTGGTGCCGACGGCGATGTCGTGGCCGCCGCCGCCGAAGGTCTCCCAGTTCGACCAGCCGCCGGAGGGCTGGAGTTGGTAGCGGTGCTGGAAGGTGCTGCCGTTGATGGCGAACGCCTCCAGGCGTCCGTCGGCGTTCTGACCGATCGCCAGTTTCGCTCCACCCGGGCCGCCGAGGGACTCCCAGTCCGACCAGGCGCCGCTGACGGCCGTCTGCCAGGCGTGCGAGACGCCGTTCGCGCCGGCCGCGAACACCTCGAGCCGGCCGTCCGCCGACCGCGTCGACACCACCCGGCCGGACTGCGCCGGGTACACCAACGGCGCCGGATGGGGGCCGCTCCCCGGGGTGCAGGGCATGGCGATGCCGCGCTCCGCGAGGTAGGGAATCGGGTCGGTGCGCACGGTCGCGTTGGAGTCGGCCCAGACCCGCAGGTGCAGGTGCGGACCGCTGGAGGTGCCCTCGCTGCCCATCTGCGCGATCAGTTGACCGGCCGTCACATGGTCGCCGGTGGCCACGTCCCGCTCGCGCATGTGCCCGTACTCGGTGATGGTCCCGTCCGGGTGCAGGATGCGGATCCACTGGCCGTAGCCCTGTGCCGGGCCGGAGACCAGCACCTGGCCGTCGCCGACCGCGTAGATCGGGGTGCCGTAGTCGTTGGCGATGTCGATGCCGTTGTGCTCCGGGGTGTAGCCCTGGGAGATGTAGCCGCCGGCCGGGCAGGACGCGGCGAACCCGGCGGCCGCGGCGGGGGCGGCCGGCACGGTGACCGGCAGCAGCAGGGCGGCCGCGGCCAGCACCAGGCGCGCGGCGCGGCGGGAGAGGGGTGCGCGGCGGGAGGCGGAGTCGCGGCGGGAGGAGGTGGGGAACACCGGGGCGCCCCTCACGCCTGGTGCAGGCGGTCGGTGGTGCCGTCGGTGCCGAGCCGCATCGCGGCGGGCCCGGGGATGCTCCTGAGGGTGGGGTGATGCGCGGTCAACGTGACCTCCTGAGGGCGCGTGCGGCGGTCTGTCCGGACCGCCGGGTGTCCAGCGGTTGGGACTGTAACCACGCGCCGCGCGGCGCATAACCCGGAACCATACGGACTGACAGGAGGCGGACCGGCCGCCGAGACTGTTCTCCTTCCGGGGCGGGGCCACCCCCGAGCCGTGCGAAGAGGGCGCTGTGCCCGCGCGCGCCGACCGCGTGTACCCCGGCGGCCGGAGGCGCGCCACCGGGGCGGCCCGTCGAACGGCCCCGGCCCGGGCGGCAGTCGCGGCCCACTCCGAAGGGTCATAGGGTGAACACCCGGCGTAGTTCTGTCGCCATGGCTTGATGTCCACGAAAGAGGAAATCATGACCGGCAAGGCCAGCATCGTCTTCGCCCACGGGCTCTGGGCCGACGGGTCGTGCTTCAACAAGCTCATCCCCACGCTCCAGGCCGAAGGACACGAGGTCCTCAGCTCGCAGCACGGCCTCGATTCACTCGAGGGCGACGTCGCGTGCGTGACCCGCGCCATCAACCACGTGCCCGGCCCGGTCGTGCTCGTCGGCCACTCCTACGGCGGCACCCTGATCACCAAGGCCGGAGTCCACGACCGCGTGGGCGCCCTGGTCTACATCGCCGCGCTCGCCCCCGACGAGGGCGAGACCTCGCAGGACCAGCAGGACAAGTTCCCCGCCATGCCCGTCTTCGGGCACATCGACGTCACCGACGGCCGCATCTGGCTCCTGGAGTCGGGCATCGGCGACTTCTGCGGCGACCTGCCGGCGGCCGAGCAGAAGCTCGTCCTCGCGACGGGCGCCGTCCCCGTCCCTGACCTGTTCAACCAGCAGGTTCCCGGCACCGCCTGGCGCACGAAGCCGAGTTGGTACATCGTCGCGAACGACGACCGCACCGTGAACCCGGATCTGGAGCGGGCCGCCGCCGAGCGCATCGGCGCGAAGACCTTCGCCGTCGACAGCAGCCACGTGCCGATGCTCTCGCACCCCGACCTCGTCCTCGACGTCATCCGCGAGGCCGCGAAGACCCTTGGGGGTTAGGCCCGTTGCCGAGCGGCGGGCCGCCGTGCCGGAACGCTCCGGCACGGCGGCTTCCGGCATGCGTCTAGACTTCCGGCCTGTGACCAGCCGCTCCGTGACCCTGCTCGACGTCGCCCGGGCCGCCGGAGTGTCCAAGAGCACCGCCTCCGACGCGCTGCAGGGCTCCGGCCGCGTCGCCGACGCCACCCGGGAACGGGTCCAGGCGGCAGCCCGGGAGCTCGGCTACCGGCCGAACACGGCAGCGCGCAGCCTGCGCCGCTCCAGCACCGGCGCCGTCGGCCTGCACCTGCCGCGGACGGCCACCCGGCTCGACTACTACATGAACCTGGCGTTCGGCGCGGTCGAGCGGGCCAGGGCGGACGGGTTGGACCTCGTCCTGCTGGCTCCCGGGACGGCGTCCGGCGGCGGACTCGCCTCCCGGGTGGACGGCCTGCTGGTGATCGACCCCGAGGTCGACGACCCGGAGGTCCCGGACCTGCTGGGCGCGGGCGTGCCGGTGGTCACCGGCGAGCGCTACCTCGGCGGCGGAGTCGCGCCGAGCGGTGCCGTGGTCTGCGACAACGCCGCCTCGCTGGCCGCGCTGCTGGACCACCTCGCCCAGCGCGGCGCGCGGCGCCCGGCCCTGCTCGTGCCGGGCCCGGGCTCCGACTGGGCCGCCGCGCTGCACGCGGCGGCCGACGCCTGGAGCCGCCGCCGGGGCGTCGGGGTCGCGGTGCGGACGGTCCCGTTCGCGGCCACGCCGGCCGAGGCCGAGGCGGCCACGGCGGATCTGATCGGTGGCGTCCCCGGCCTGGACGCGGTGGTGTGCGCGCCCGACGGCGCGGTCAACGGCGTCCTCGCGGGGGCGGCGCGGGCGGGCCTCCGGGTGGGGTCGGACCTGCTGGTGGCCGCCTGCGTCGACGGCGCGGCCGCGTGGGGATCCAGCCCGCAGGTCACCGCGGTCGACCTGCGGGCCGCGGAGTACGGGCGGGCCTGCGCCGCCCTGCTGAGCGACCTGTTGTCGGGGGTCGCCGAGCCCGGTGTGGTGCGGCGCCACGAGTGGGCGCTGAACGTGCGGGAGTCGACGGCCGGGCGGGTCTGACGCCGGAGCGTTCTGCACCGGTGCGGGGGGAGGGTGCCCCGGCGCGTCGGCACCGGGGCACCTGCTCAGACGGTGGTGCGGTCGGCCGCGGCGAGCGGGCCGTACAGCTCGGGGCGACGGGTCCGCAGGAGGCCGAACTCCCGCCAGTCCCGGCACTGGTCGAGGTCGAGATCCGCGACGAGGACGGCCGGCCGGTCCCGCGGGGCACGGAGCATGATCCGGCCGTACGGGTCGGAGATGAACGAGGAGCCGTAGAAGGTCGACCGGCCCTCCGTCCCGATCCGGTTGGGCACGATCATGAAGAGCGCGTTGGCGAGGCCGTTGGCGCTGATCGCGTGCTCCCACATGGGCCGGGTGTCGAAGTCCGGGAGGTCCACCTCGGAGCCGATGGCGGTGGGGTGGACCAGCACCTCGGCGCCGTTCAGCGCGTAGGCGCGGGCGAGCTCGGGAAACCACTCGTCCCAGCAGGTCGGGAAGCCGAAGCCGGCGCCCTGGTGGGCCACGACGGGGAACCCGCTGTCGCCGGGGCGGAAGCAGAGGTCCTCGCGGTACCCGGGAAAGGCCGGGATGTGGTTCTTCCGCGTCCGGGCGACGAGCCTGCCCTCGGCGTCCACGCAGACGGCGGTGTTGTAGCCGAGGCCGCCGTCGTCGGCGCGCTCGTACAGCGAGGCGTGGACGCTGATGCCCAGCTCCGTGGCCAGCTCGGCGGCGAGACGGACGGTGGGCCCGGTCCCGACCTCCTCCAGGTAGCGGGCGGCACCGTCCGCCATCGGGTCGTCGGTGTTGCAGAAGTACGGACTGCGGGTCAGCTCGGGCAGGCACACCACGGTCGCACCCTGCTCCGCGGCGAGGGCGACGCCTTCGCGCAGCCGGTCGTCGTGCTCACTCGGGTCGGCGTACCAGCGCATCTGGACGAGTCCGACACGCAGCGGTTCGCGCTCGGCCGGCGCGCTGCGGCCGGGAGAGCCGAGGGGAGAGCCGAAGGAGGTGAGGAGGGCGTAGGCGGTCACGGGCGGACCGCCCTCGACAGCCGGCGCGACGCCCGGCGGGCGCCGGGGCCGGGACCTGCGCCGGCCGCCCGGCCGGTCGTGGTGGACGTGATCATGGGGCGATTCCTTCTGTTCTCGGTGCTGACGCAGCAACCCGCATGACTGAAATTTCAGTCAGCCTTGCTGGCGTGATGAGGAATGTAGCTCGTGCCGGAACGTTCCGGCAAGGGTGGACCGCGAGGTGGAACCGCTGGAGGGCGCGGCCGGAGACGTCCGGCTGGGTCCACCCGCGCACGGTCGATGTCTCCACCCGGGCCCGGGAGGTAGGGCCATGGTGCGTCGCTGTCGGCCGCTCGTACGCTCCGTGTTGATCACCGGGAACGTGCCCGGCCGTGAGGGTGAGATCGGGGAGTCTGTGATGCGTGCGCGAAGGCGAAGGGCTCTCGCCGCCGTGACGACGGCGCTGGCGATCGCCGGGACGCTGACCGGGGGACAGGTGTCGGCCGCCGCGTCCGACACCGCCGGCGCCCGGCCGGACGGACCGGCCCGGTACCACGGGCAGTCGATCGTGTGGCACGACTGCCGGACCGGTCCCGATGACGTGCTCGGCGCGGCCTTGGCCGGCGCCGGGGCGCAGTGCGGCGACATCACTGTCCCGCTGGACTACAGGAGGCCGAACGGGCCGACCATCAAGGTCGCGATGTCCCTGGTCAAGGCCACCGATCCCGCGCACCGGCGGGGCGTCCTGTTCATCAACCCGGGTGGCCCGGGCGGCCCCGGAATGGAGCAGGTGCTTCTCGGTGAGTACATGCCCGAGGTCGCCGCCCGCTACGACCTGGTCGGCATGGACCCGCGGTTCATCGGGCGCAGTACGCCGCTGCAGTGCCGATGGAGTACGGACACGTTCCTGCGCTCGGCCGGCCCGGACCGGAGCAGCTTCGCCGAGAGCGTCGGTTTCGCCAGGGGTCTGGCGGCCGGTTGCACCCAGGAGGACCGGGACAAGCTGCCGTACGCGTCCACCCGGAACACCGCGCGCGACATGGACGTCGTCCGGGCCGCGCTGGGCGAGGACAGGATCTCCTACTACGGTGTCTCGTACGGCACTTACCTGGGCGCCGCCTATCTGCAGATGTACGGCCGGCGGGCCGACCGGTTCGTCCTGGACAGCGCGGTGGACCCGGGCCTGGCCGGACCCGGCATATTCCCCCACCAGGGCCCGGCCCTGGCTGCGGCGCTCGCCAACTGGGCGGCGTTCGCGGCCCGCCACTCCGCTCGGTACGGCCTGGGGGCGACCACGGCCGAGGTCCTGGTGACCGTGGACCGGATCAACGAGGCCGCCACCCGTCGCGGCCTGCAGATCGGCCGGTACCGGATCGACGCCCATGAGCTGCCTCTCGTCCTGGCCGCCCGGCTCGCCGACGACAGCGAGGGGGCGTACGCCGACCTGTCCGCCGACGTCCGGGTCCTCGCCGACGCGTCCCGCGGCTCCGAGGTCGTCCCGACGGCGTTCCTGGAGCAGTTCCTCACCGGGTTGTTCACCGGAGCGGGCCCGGCCACCGACCGGGCCGGGACGCCGATCCTCTGCGCCGACCGTGCCGTCTCCCCGGATCCCGAGACCTACTTCCGGGACATCGAGGCGCACCGCGCCGACGAGCCCCTCTTCGGGCCGCTGACCCGCAACGTCACACCCTGCGCGTTCTGGCCGATCAAGCCGGCCGAGCCGGCTCTCGACATCCGCAACCACGCCCGGGTGCTGATGGTGGGGGCGACCGGAGACCCGCTGACTCCCTTCGCGGGCCAGCAGGCCATGCACCGGGCCCTCTCGGGATCCCGCATGGTCACCCTGCGCGGCGCGTTCCGGCACGGCGTCTACCTCACCGCCGCGAACACCTGCATCGACACGGCCGTGAGCGGCTACCTGGTCGGCGGTGTCCTGCCCGAGGGCGACGCCGCCTGTGACGCGACGCCCGGTAAGGGTTCGTAAGGCTCACGACTCCCGGGCGGTCCCGCGCCTCCCGAACACGCCCGAGGGCGTTCACTGCTCCAGGAGTTCGGCGAAGCGGTCCAGTGCGCGGTCGGTTCGGTGGCGGTCGCCGGTGGTGGTGAGGTCGAACAGCAGGCCCCGGACGACGGCCATGACCAGCGTGGGCGTGACGGTGTCGTCAGGACCGGTGGAGACGTCGCGGAACATGGCGCCGAGAGTGTCGAACCAGCCCGTGATCGCCTCGCCCTGGTCGGGGTAGTTCTCGGGGTGGACCAGGCCGTCGGCGTGCACCTCGAAGAACAGCCGGACGAGCGGCGCGCGTTCGTCCGCGCTCATCCACGCCCAGATGCCGCGCAGCCGCTCCCGCACGGAGTCCGTGTCCGCCGGGACGTGGCCGCCCAGGCGCACCGCACCCCGGCGGCGGGCCTCGGCGAGGACCGCCGCGACCAGCTCCTGTTTGCTGCCGAAGTCGTAGAGCAGCATCCGCGGGCTGGTGCCGAGGGCCTCGGCCAGTGGCCGCAGGCTCAGCCCGGCCAGGCCGTGCGCCAGCACGTAGTCGGTGGCCCGCGCCAGTGTGCGCTCGCGGCGGCCGGGATCTGCGGGGCGCCCCACGGTGGATCTCCGCTCAGCAGCTCGGAATTGAAGCAGTGTCAGGGAGTATATGGTACGACTGTTTCAATAACGAGGGGAGACCGTCATGCACACCATCGACCGAGCGCTCGTCCTGGGCCCCGGAGGTCCCGTCGGCACGGCCTGGATGGCCGGACTGGCCCACGGGTTGCGCCGCGACGGCGTGGATCCGGGCGAGGCCGACCTGATCGTCGGTACGTCGGCCGGCGCGATCGTCGCAGCGCTGCTCGCCACCGGGCAGGACCTCGGGCGGCTCGCCTTCTCGACCCGCGCGGCGGCTCACCGGGTCGAGGCGGCCCCTGAGCGGACGGGCGCGGTGTTCGCCGTGCTCGGCGACCGCGGCCTGGAGCCCGGGGAGGCCAGGCGCCGGGTCGGCCGCCTCGCGCTCGACGGCACCGACCCCTCGGCCGAGGAGGCGCTGATCGCGGGGCGCGCCGCCCTGATCGGCGCGGACGCGTGGCCGGACGGACGGCTGCTGATCGCCGCCGTCTGCGCGACCACCGGTGAGCCCGTGGTGTGGGACCGCGACAGCGGCGTGCCGTTGGTGCGCGCGGTGGCGGCGAGCAGCGCCTTCCCCGGGGCCGCGCCGCCGGTCGACGTCGACGGCCTGCGGTACATGGACGGTGCCCTGCGGGCGGGCGCCAACGCCGATCTCGCGGCCGGAGCCCGCACGGTGGTCGTGATCGAGCCGATGGCGCACCTGTTTCCCCGCGAGTCGCTCGACCGGCAGCTGGCGGAGGTGGGGGCGGACACCGTGGTGACCATCGGCCCCGATCCGGCCTCGGTGCGCGCCTTCGGCTCGGACCTGGGCGACCTGGCGGCCTGGGAGCCGGCCTACCAGGCGGGTCTTCGCCAGGCCGGCGACGTCCTCGCGCAGTTCCGCTCGGCGTGGAGGGCGGAAGCCGGCGCGCTCTGACCGCCGAGCAGCTCGGGCCGTCCGCCCGCCCGCCCGGGCGGGCCCGCGCCGCATAGCCCGAGGGCGTGCGGCGGTGGCGGGGTCGGATTGCGGCCGGCTGGGGTGGGTCCGGGTGCCGGCCGGCGCCGATGGCAGTCGGTGCCGGCCGGAGTCCGGGCGCCGCGGGACCGGGACCGGGGGTGGGCGCGAGGGGTCCGAAGCCCGACCCGGGGTCGACCGGTCCGGCGACGTGAGAGGAATAGTATCTGATATACGAAAGTTGGGCCAGGGTCTCTCTAGGCGGCCCGCCCAACGATCTCCGCAAACCATGACAAGTTTGGTATACGAATTCTCTCGATGGGCGGGAATCCTTCGCCTGCGCTTCACGGCCGGTACACGTGGGCGGCATGGGATCGGGACTGCCGTTCGCAGCACCGGCGACGGCGGCCCGCACCGCCGTGGCGGAGCGGGCACACGGCAACTCGACAGGAGGAGACCCTGTGCGCAAGCTCCTGCACCGCACATCGGCGCTCGCTGCGGCGCTCTTGGCAGCTCTCGGTCCGGGGATCGTCCCCGCTGCGGCGGACAGCCGCTCCGGCGGGATCCCGGTGGTGACCGCGACCGTCGAGACCCCCTCGCTCTTCGACGACGAGCAGGGTGGGAACGCGAACGCGGACGACCCCGCGATCTGGCGCAACGACGCGAACCCGGACCGCAGCCTGGTCATCGCCACCGCCAAGCAGGGCGGCCTGCGGGTCTACGACCTGGACGGCCGACAGGTGCAGTCGCTCCCCGCGCCGGCCGCGCCCCGACCGGGCGACAAGCCCGGCCGCTTCAACAACGTCGACCTGGTGACCGGACTGCGGTTCCCGGACGGCAGCCGCCACGACGTGGCGGTGGTCTCGGACCGCGGTGGCGACCGGATCCGGATCTACCGCATCGACGGCTCGAACACGACCGGCCCGCTGACGGACGTCACCGACGAGGCCCGTGCGCCGCTGGTGTTCTCCGCCGACCAGGACGAGGTCGGCGACCAGCGCACCGCGTACGGCCTGGCGACCTGGACCGACCACGACAACGGGCGTTCCTACGCGGTCACCAGCCGCCGCCACGGCACCGAACTGGCCCTGGCCGAGCTCGTCGCCACCTCCGCCGGACGCATCGGCTACCGGGTGGTGCGCACGATCGCCCTGCCCTCGGCCTTCAAGCTGCCCGACGGCACGACCTGGAGCCCGTGCGCCGAGCCGGGTGAACTCCCGCAGATCGAGGGCATGGTGGTGGACCCGGACAGCGAGGACCTGTACGTCGGGCAGGAGGACGTCGGCATCTGGAAGCTCGACGCGGACCTCGACGTCGACGTGACGGACGACGACGACCTCGAACTCGTCGAGAAGGTCCGCTCCTTCGGGCGGCCCGCGACGTACGACCCGGCGAGCGAGACGTGCGTCGAGGGCGCGGACCCGGGCTTCGGCGGCCAGCACATCAGCGCCGACGTCGAGGGCCTGACCATCTGGCGCGACCCCGAGGACCCGAAGGACGACGGCTACCTGCTCGTCTCCAGCCAGGGTGACAACACCTTCGCGGTCTTCTCCCGGGACGACGACAACGAGTTCGTGCGGACCTTCCGGGTCGGCGCCGGCACCGCCGCGGGCTCGCCGGACGGCTCCGAGGAGTGCGACGGCGCGGCGGTGACCAGTGCGCCGCTCGGCCGGCGGTTCCCGCACGGCCTGCTCGTGGTCCAGGACGGCCACAACACCCCGGCCGGCAGCGGCGCGGGCGGCGGGGAGCGGACGGACACCGACTTCAAGTTCGTCGACTGGAAGAAGGTCGAGGACAAGGCGGACCTCTGAGGCTGCGCCCGCGGGAACCGGCGCTGCCCCCGCCTCGCCCCGCCTCGCCTCGCCCCGGCCGTGCCCGGCGGGGGCGAGGCGAGGCGGGGATCGGCTGCCCGCCCGAGCTGGCCGTGCTGGCCGCCGATCCGGGCGTGGCCGCGGCCCTGCGGGAACGGCTAGCCGACTCCGACGCGGACGTGCGGGCCTACGCGCGGCTGGCCCTGCGCCGGGACGGCGGGACGGCGGGAGGGAGCGGGGCGAAGGCCGAACGGGGCCTGACACCGTGGTGTCCGCGGCGATGTGACGCTGCGTGGGCTTTCCCGACCCGCCCCCGGAGCGGACCGGATCCCTGGAAGAATCACGCGGGCAGACATCGGACCCTCATGAATTCGACAGGACCAGTACGCATGGAACCCCTCAAGGCCGGAGATCCGCAGCAGGTGGGCCCGTACCGCCTGCTGGGGCGGCTCGGCCGCGGCGGGATGGGCCTGGTGTTCGCCGGCCGGTCGCGCGGCGGCCGCGTGGTCGCGGTGAAGCTGGTCCACCCCGAGATCGCCGGCGACCCGCAGTTCCGCCGACGCTTCGCCCAGGAGGTCGCCGCCGCGCGGCGGGTGGGTGGCTTCTACACCGCCCAGGTGGTCGACGCGGATCCCGACGGCGATCCTCCGTGGCTGGTCACCGCCTACGTTCCGGGCCCGTCCCTGCAGCAGGCGATCGACGCGTACGGGCCGTTACCGGCCGCGGCCGTCGCCGCCCTGGGAGCCGGACTGGCGGAGGCGCTGACCGCGATCCACGGCGCGGGTCTGGTGCACCGGGACCTCAAGCCCGGCAACATCATCCTCGCCGGCGACGGCCCCCGGGTGATCGACTTCGGCATCTCCCGTGCGCTGGACGCGACGCACGTCTCGACCACCATCGTCGGGACCCCCGGATTCATGTGCCCCGAGCAGGTGAAGGGGGTGGACGTCGGGCCGGCCGGTGACGTCTTCGCGCTGGGAGCGGTGCTCGCCTTCGCGGCGCTCGGGCGCGGCCCGTTCGGCGCGGGGTCGCTCGAATCGATCGTCTACCGGATCGTGCACGTCGAGCCCGACCTGGCCGGGCTCCCGGCGCCGCTCGCCGAGCTGATCGGGTCCTGCCTGGCCAAGGACCCGGCACGCCGGCCCGGCCTGGCCGACCTCCTGAACCGGTTGGCAGCGCCCTCCGCAACGGCCGGTTCGTGGTTCCCGCCCGCCGTCGCCAGGATGATCGCCGAGCGGGAGAGCGAACTGTCGGACCGTCCGGACACGCTCCCGGTGACGGTGACCGCTCCGGACCGGTCGGCCGTCCGGACCACGACTCCGGGGCATGTCCCCTACCCCTACCCCCCGACCGTGGCAGCCCCGACCCTGGTACCCCCGACCCTGGTACCCCCGATCGTGCCACCCCCGCCGCACCGGCCACGCCGTACGGCCCTGCTCGCCGCGGCCGCGGTGTGCGCCGTGACGCTCGCCGCCGGTGCGGTGCTGGGCATCCGGAGCGCGACGGACCACCGGGGCGACCCGCCCCAGGGCAGCGGCACCGCAGCCCAACAGCCGCAGAACCCCGGTCCGTTGACGAGCTCACCCGCCGACAGCCCCGTCATGCCGTCCAAGTCCGCACCGCACACCCAGGCGCCGCTGCCGAACGCCCCGGCGAGCAGCGCTGCCACACCGCCGGCCGCCGCCCCGGTGCCGATCACCAACGCCTTCAGCGGCCTGTGCCTCGACACCGACGGCCCGCAGCGGGCCGACCTGCCCGTGCGCATCAGTGACTGCGGGCACTACAGCGGCCAGATCTGGAGCTACAGCCCGTCCGGCCGCTACCTCGTCAATCCGCCCAGCGGCCTGTGCCTCGACACCGCCGGACCCCCGGTCAGCGGCGTCGCCGTGGTTGTGAGACCGTGCGGAAACTTCACCGGCCAGCAATGGGAGTACGACGCCGCCACCCACCGGTTCACCAATCCGTCGAGCGGCCTCTGCCTGGACACGGCCGGCCCTCCGGCCGACTTCGTCAAGCTGGTGCTCGGCCCCTGCGGAAACGGCACCGGTCAGGACTGGCGGATGTGAGGGCGGACTCGGCATGTGCCGGGTCCGCGGGATGCCTCAGGAGGTGCTGTTCTCGGGCGGCACATCGCGGTAGGGGTTCCGCGGCTTCGGCACGGCACGGACCTCCAGGACGTCGAGCACCGGAGACGCGGTGGCGGGCGCGCCCGGCGCCGGCTTCCACACGCCGGTCACCTCGACCCAGCTGTCGGTGGCAGGCTCCGGGCCCGTGCCGTGGGCCTGGACCCGGAGGCGGCGGGCGTCGGCGGCGCAGCAGCTGACGAGGAGGCGGTTCAGGTACCACTCACCCGGCTTGGCCCCGGGTGCGGCGAAGCCCAGGAGGCGGACCCTGCGGCCCTCCAGGCTGTGGTTGGGGTCGTGGCTGCGGCCGATGAACTCGGTCAGCGACATCGCGGTGGTCGGCTGGTCGGCGGTCAGCCCCGCGTACGAGGCCTGCTCGACGGCGGCCGTGGTGCCCTCGCGGTCGGCGGTGTACGCGCCGAGGGCCGGCGGTGCGAAGAACAGCAGGGCGACGGCCGGGACGGCGAGCAGCCCGGCGACCCGCGGCACGCTGCCGTGCCCGTGCTCGTGATGGCCGTGTCCGTGTCCGTGGCTGCGGTCGTGGTCGTGGTCGTGGTCCGCGGATCCGGTGCTGTGCCACTGGGCGCTGCCGTCGGCGGTCCGGGTGAAGGCGAGAACGGGCTCGCGCCGCGGCAGCAGGCGGTGTACGGCGTTGCCGGTGCCCAGCAGGACCAGCAGGACGCCGGAGAGGACCAGCGGAACGTGCAGTCCCTCCTTGACGTACTGGAGGTAGAGGTCGCTGCCGAGCGTGATGCGCAGCAGGGCGCAGCCCAGCAGGACGACCAGCAGCGGCGGGGTGAGGGCTCGGACGCGGCTCACAGCAGGACTCCTCCGATGGCGATGCTGCTCAGGACGGCGACGAGGAAGGTGACGGCGGGGAAGCGGGCGGCGAAAGCCCGCCCGAAGGCTCCGGACTGCAGGGCGATCAGTTTGAGGTCGACCATCGGCCCGACCACCAGGAACGCGAGCCGGGCGGTCGGGGAGAACCCGGTCAACGACGCGGCGACGAAGGCGTCCGCCTCCGAGCAGACCGCCAGCAGCACCGCGAGCACGCCGAGCGCCAGCACCTGCAGCCAGGGGGTGTCGGCGAACAGCTGGAGCACCGAGGGCGGTACGAGGACGTTGAACGTGGCGGCGGCCATCGCGCCGACCACCAGGAAGCCGCCGGCGTGCAGGAAGTCGTGCTGCAGTCCGCGGCCGAACCGCTCCCACGGGCCGGCGTCGTCGGCGAGGCCGTCGGGTGCCTTCGGCAGGCGCAGCCACTCCTCCCTGCCGAGCCTCACCCAGAGCCAGCCCATGACCACCGAGGTGAGCAGCGAGGCCGTCAGCCGGGCGAGCACCATCTCGGGCCTGCCGGGGAAGGCGATGGCGGTGGAGACCAGGACGACCGGGTTGATCGCGGGCGCGGAGAGCAGGAAGGCCAACGCCGCCGCCGGAGCCACCCCGCGCCGCATCAGGCTGCCCGCCACCGGCACCGAGGCGCACTCGCAGCCCGGCAGCACCGCACCCGCCGCCGCCGCGACCGGAACGGCCAGCGCCGGGCGGCGCGGCAGCAGCCGGCCGAAGAGGTCGGGCGGTACGAAGGCGCCGATCGCGGCCGACACCACGGTGCCCAGCAGCAGGAACGGCACGCCCTGGACGACGATGGCCATCAGGACGGTGCGCCAGGTGGCGAGCGCGGGCGCGTTCGACCAGCCGAGGAAGCCGGTGCCGAGCAGCAGCGCCGCCGTGCCGGTGGCCGCGGCGAGTACGACGGCCGGGATCCGACGGGTGCCCGGGCTCGACAGTGCGCTGTGCCGGGGTGACGCGTCGGAGGTTCTGGTGAGTACTGCGGCTGCGTGGGTCTGTTCGCCCATGGTCCCGCCCCTTGACGGCCGGCTGCCCTCGGCAGAATTCGCGTGGCCGCACCCGTGCCGGAGCGCGGTCGCGGCAGCGCAGGGCGGCGCCGACTCGACTCCGGTGCGAGCGGCGGGGCCAGACTAGCGCTGATAATCATTCTCATCTAGAGACCCGGGGGCGCCATCTTGAGGTGAGCAGGTCACTTCGGTCGGCGATCGCCGCCGGGCGGCGGAGCGGCAGGGCTTCGACCGGGCTCAGAGCGCCTCGGCGTCGATCACCGACATGGTCCTCGAAGCCATGTTGGCGACGTAGACGTGGCGACTGTCCGGGCTGACCGCCAGCCCCCAGGGGCTGAGGCCGACGGTGACCCGCGCGGTCACCTTGTTCGTCCCGGCGTCGATCACCGACACCGTCTGGGAGTGGAGGTTGGTGACGTAGACGCGGCGGTTGTCCGGGGCCACCGCCACCCCGATGGGATTGTCGTCGACCGGGATGGTGGCCAGCACCTGGTCGTTGTCGGTGGCGATGACGGACACGTTGTTCGAGCCCCCGTTGGTGACGTACACGTGCTTCCCGTCCGGGGACGCCGCCACGGCGGTGGGGTTCTTGCCGACGGTGATGCTGCGGAGCACCTGGTTGGTACCGGTGTCGATGATGGAGACCGAGCCCGCGACGATGACGGTGACGTAGAGTCGGCGGCCGTCCGGGGTGACCGCCACCCCGCTGGGGGTGACCCCGACCTGGATGGTGGTCGTGAGCTGGCCCGTCGTGGTGTCGACCACGAACACGCTCTGCGCACCGGCGGCATAGGCGTGCTTCCCGTCCGGGGCCGCCGCGACGGTGACCGGGGTGTCGACCGTCGTGGTGAGGACGACCTTGCCGGTGGCCGTGTCGATCGCCGACACCGAGCTCGTGAGAGTGGGCCCGATCCTGCCGGCGTTGGCGACGTATAGCCGGTGGCCGTCCAGGGCCGTCGCCAGCGCCCAGCAGTTGCTGCCGGCGGCGATGGTCTCCGCCACCCGGTAGGTGGCGGTGTCGCCGATCACCGACACCGTGTTCGCCCCGACGTTGGTGACGTAGACGTGCCGGCTGTCCGGGGCCGCGGCCGCGCCGAGCGGGCCGCTGCCGACCTTGATGGTGGTGGCCACCTGGTTCGTCCCGGTGTCGATGACGGACACGTTGTTCGAGCCGGCGTTGGTGACGTAGACGCGGCGGCCGTCCGGGGTCGGTGCGACGCCCGCCGGGTTGCTGCCCACCGCGACGGTCCGGACGACCTGGTTCGTCCCGGTGTCGATGACGGACACGTTGTCCGAACCGGCGTTGGTGACATAGGCGTGGAGGCCGTCCGGGCTCGGTGCGACGCCCGTCGGATTGGCGCCCACCGCGACGGTCCCGACGACCTGGGCGGTCCAGGTGTCGATCAGTGCCACGGAGCCCGCCTCCGGGATGGTGACGAGGACCCGCCGACTGTCCGGGCTCACCGCCAGGCCGCGCGGGCCGGCGTCCAGGGTGACGGTCACGGTCACCTGGCCGGTGACGGTGCTGATCACCGACACGGTGTGCGACCCGGTGTCGGCGACGTAGACGTGCAGCCCGTCCGGTGCCACCGCGATCCCCGTGGGGTTGGTGCCGACGGTGATGGTGCCGGTGACCTGGGCCGTCGCGGTGTCGATCACCGAGACGGTGCCCGAGCCGGAGTTCGAGACGTACGCACGGCTGCCGTTCGGCATGAGGGCCACCCCGCGCGGACCGCTGCCGACCGGGACGGTGGCCGTCACCAGGCCGCCGGCGGTGTCGATCACCGAGACCGTGTCCGCACCCGAGTTCGCGACGTACGCGCGGTGGCCGTCCGACGTGAGGGCCACCCCGCGCGGGCCGGTGCCCACCGCGATCGTGGTGCCCGAGCCCTCACCGCCGACGACCTCGACCACCGAGAGGAGGTCCGCCTCGGCCTCCGCCAGGTAGACGCGGCGGCCGTCGCTGGACACCGCCACCCCGCGCGGCCGGAAAAGGATCCCGAGCGTGGCGGCGGCCGGCACCGGCGGCGGCGCCGTCGGTCCGGTGCCTGGTGTGCCCATGGCTGTCTCCGATTCGTTCGGCTTCCCCGCAGCGCCGGCGCGGGTACGACGGTCCCGCCCCTCCGGAGCGGCCCCACTTCTCCGGAACACCCTGTTTTCCCAGCATGGCCGCCCCCGGCAGCGCCCGCAATCGGCGCCCGGCCCACCCGCGCGGGCACCGCTCAGGGCGCCCCCCGGTACAGGAGCACCACCGACTGCCCCTCGGCCAGTGCCGCCTCCAGCTTTCCCTGCAGCGTGCTGACCGGCGCGGGCCACCGGGCCGGGTTGTCGGGGAAGTAGCCGGTGGAGATCAGGCCGTCCGGGCTCGCCGCCCAGAGCAGCTCGCCGTCCGATCCGATGAGCTCGGCACCCCGGCCCGATCGGCCGAAGACCGCCGACCGGACCAGCACGGCGTGGACGTAGTCCCCGTACACCGAGCGGAACTTCGTGGTGATCTCCGCGCGCAGCGCGGCGTCCGCGGGGGCGGTCGACCCGAGCATCGCCAGGTACCGCGCCCGGTCCAGGCCGTACGCCTCGGCGATACCGAGCCGCTGCGCCCACTTCCACGCCTCGTCGGGGTAGTTGGCCCGGCCCAGGACGTGCCGGTAGAAGTGCTCGTGCAGGTTCTGCGGATCCCAGCGGAACGCCGCGAGCTCCGGGACGGCCGCACCGAGCCGGCGGAAGTCCGCGGCGCGCGACTGCAGGGTGTTGAACGTGGTGATGTGGGCGCGCAGCCGCACGGGCTGGGTCTCCAGGAACCTGGCCAGCTCCGTCATGCTGCCGCCGTCGCCGAGGAAGGTCCGCAGCGCCCTGAGATCGGCTCCGCCCGGGCGCAGCGTGGCGAGGACCAGGGCCCGCTGCTCCTCGCTGAGGCCGTCGAAGGAGGCGTTGATCCGCCACGCCGCCTGGGGGGAGAGGGCTGCCGCCTCCGCGGCGGCGGCCGGGTCGCCGGCCAGCCCGAGCCGGGCCGCCACGCCGTCGGTCTGCCGGCGGCGGAAGGCCGCCCGGTCCAGGGCGAACTCGGCGTCCGGGAAGGGCGGCAGCGCCGGGCCCGGCGCCACGGCGAGCCGCACCGAGGGCCGGCGGTCCGTACCGGGGAGCCGTCCCGCGGCGTTCCGGGCCGCCCCGGCGGCGATCGCCTTGGCGGTACCGCGCATCGACACCACGGTCAGCAGTCCGCTGACGGCCGCCCGGGCCAGCACGCCGAGGATCCGGGTGAGGCGCTCGGTGTCGAACCGGCGCCGGCCCTCCTCCGGGCCGAACTGCCGCTGCAGCTGCGCCAGCGCCCCCGCGCCCATCGCCGCGTCGATGTCCCGCAGCTGGACGTAGGTGTCGTAGGACAGCAGGATCGAGTCGGACAGGTGCGCCCCCAGGTCGACGTAGAGGACGGCGTGCTGGAACTTCAGCAGTCCGTTCAGCCGTCCGGCCGTCTCGATGGTCAGCGGGGCCCCGGAGGCGATCGGCCGGCTCATGCCCGCGGCGGCCCCGCGGGCGACCGCGCCGCCCACCGAGGCGAACGCGGTGGCCAGGGAGACCAGGTCCACGGCGGTCTCCCGGTCCCATTCGAAGGCGTCCTGGTGCACCCGCTCGGCGAGGTTGACGGCGCTGAGCGCGCCTCCGAGCACGGCCCCGGTGAGGACGATCGCGCCGACGACGGCCGAGGTGGGCGGGAACGCCAGCGCGGCCGCGACGCCGACCACGGCCAGCCCGGCGGCGATCGCGGACAGCCACTCCCAGGCCGTGCGCTGGTAGCTCTCGGTGTTCGTGGCGAAGTCGAAGGGCTTCAGGTGCAGCCGGTCCATGCCGGGCCACTCGATCCGGGTCAGGATCCGGCCGGGCGGGTAGTTGCCGCGGAAGGACGTCCGGGCGTCCTCGAACGCGGCCCGCAGCGCCGCCTCGGGGCTGGGCCCGGTGCCCCGGTAGGTCCGGTAGAACGCGGGGTAGGTGAGGTCGATCAGCAGCCAGGTGTGCCCCGGGCCCTCCGGCACGGTGGCCGGCCCGACGAACAGCGAGATCGGCCGGGACTGGGCGGTGCGGCGGTCGGTGAACAGCGCCCGGACCGGGAACGGCCCGGAACTGGTCGGGCCGTCCAGTCGCTTCTCGAGACCCGCCACCGCGTCCCGCAGCTCGCGGACCAGCGCCTCGTTCGGGACAGGGGCGCGTTCGGCCTGGCGCAGCCTGGCGCGGGCCGCGTCGAGCAGCGCCTGCGCGCTGGTGGGCCAGACCGGTTCGCCGCCGGGGGCGCGGGCGGCCTGCTCCAGGGAGGCCAGCTCCAGCGCCATCTTCTCCTCCAGCCGCTGGACCCGGTCGGTCCTGCGCTCGGTCACCGGCAGCGGGGAGGCGTCCTCGTAGCTCAGCCGGACCTCGCACTCCACCTCGTACTCGCCGGGGCGGTCGTAGCGGTGGGTGAAGGTGGAGCGGGACGGCTGGGGGTGGTCCACCGGGATCCGCTGCCGCTCGCCGTGCCGGTCGTGCTCGATCCGGTAGAC
The DNA here is from genome assembly GCF_042883905.1 of Kitasatospora sp. NPDC058170. NCBI lineage: Bacteria > Bacillati > Actinomycetota > Actinomycetes > Kitasatosporales > Streptomycetaceae > Kitasatospora > Kitasatospora sp. NPDC058170. The sequence goes on along the minus strand of NZ_JBHVUV010000006.1, from coordinate 191,819 downwards.
CTGCCAGTGGAACCGCACGAAGGCGTAGACCAGGGCCAGTTGGAACACCGGTGTCCAGCGGTCGGCCTCGTCCACCCGCCAGATCTCCACCTCGGCGAGGTAGACGGTGTCCGCGCCGACGGTGGCGCTGCCCTGGTCCGTCCGCTGGACGCGCAGCCGCGGCCACAGGTGGTGGCGCCGGGCCGCGTGCACGGTCACCTCCGCCACGTCCGTGTCCGGGACGGTGAAGTTCACGGTGAGGTCGAGGTCCTGCGGGTTGCCGAGGTCGTGGAGCCGGCGCGTTCCCCGGTAGAGCTGCCCCGGGCTGTGGGGGCGGGCGATGACGGTGTAGTCGCCGCTGGGCAGGTCCACGGGCTGCGGGCCGTCGGGCGCCCGTCGGGCGATCCGCAGCGCGCGCAGCGTCGGCCCCTCGCTGCTCGGGGCCAGGTAGTACAGGCGCGGGGTGCCCGCACCGGCCGCCGTGAGGTACGCGCCGTAGCGGACCCCCGCCGGGTCGGTCCAGCCGGCGAGGGGCCACCGGGACCGGATCAGGCCGCTGATCGCCGCGAGGCCCGGTCCCTGGGCGGGGACGCCGGCCCGATCGGTGTCGAGGTGGACGCCCTGACCGGCCGCCGCCGGGGCCGTTCCGGAGGCCGTTCCCTGGGCCGTTCCCGAGGCCGCTGCCGACGCCGAGGGCTCGGCGGGCTCGTGCGGTGCGGCCGGCGCCCCGGTGCGGTCGGACTTACCCGGGTCGGCCAGCGGGACCGCCACCGCTCGGCCCCGGTCGTCGTAGCCGGGCACGGCGTACGCGTCGGAGCCCGCCCGCCGGCCGCCGTCGAACCGCTCCCGGGGCCGCTCGCGCGGCCGGGGCGGCACCACCTCGCCGGGCGCGGCGGCCTCCACGGCGCGCCGCACCGCCTCGCGCACGGCCGCGGCCAGGCGCTCCCGCTCGTCCGGGGGCCCGTCCCCGGCCGCGCCACCGGGCAGGTGGTAGCGGCGGCTCACGGCGTGAACTCCACGATCCGCCCGCTGCCCGGCACGATGAACTCGTTCAGCTCCGGGATGAGCGAGCCCGGGAGCTGGAGCTGGTCGTGTCCGAACCGGACGTCCACGGTGCGCGGCCGGCCGGTGACCTCCCGCAGAGCGGGTGGGCGGGGCAGCGGGGTGGCCTGCTCCACCAGCGCCCCGGGCGGGCGGCCGGCCACGGGGGCGGGCACTCCCCGCTCGGGCACGGCCTGGCTGCGCAGGGCGCGGAACCAGCCCTCCTCGACCTCGAAGACCTTCAACTGGGCACCCGGCCGCGCCCGGAGCAGGAACTCCACGGCTCGCTCGAACACCCCGAAGTTGAGGTTGATCGCGCCGTCGCCGACCACCCGGGCGTTGTGGCCGGCATCGACCACGGTGCGCTCCCAACTCGCGGCCGGCAGGGTGCCGCCCTCCACCCGGAACACCACGCGGTTGCCGGTGCGGCTGCGGAAGATCGGCCGCACCAGCCGCTCCAGCAGCTCGGGGCGGTTCTGGAAGTGCGTGCCGGCGGGCAGCCGGATCCAGGTCTGCGCCCCGGCGCCCCCCGCGCCGGCCTCCAGCTGCTCCAGGGCCCGTTCGACGTCGGCCGGCGTGGGCAGCTCCGGTGAGCGCGTCGTCCCCCGGGCCGCCTCCGCCCGCGCCTCGGCGGCCCTGGAGCGGAGGCTCCCGGCCTCGGCCCGCAGCGCGTCGGCCTCGGCGCGCAGGGCGGCCGCGCGCCTGGCGTTGCCGGCCGCCTCGGCGACCCGGGCGTCCGCCAGCTTGCCGGCCAGCTGGCGCTCCAGCTCGGCGGCCTGCAGCTCCTGCCCGGCCGCGCCGATCCGCAGCGACGCGGCGAACTGCCGGCGCACCACCTGGGCCGGGCTGCCGGTCGGGACGGGATCGGCGGCCACGATGTCCAGCTCGGCGAGCACCCGCAGCACGGCCCGCTGCTCGGCGGCGGAGTACCGGGACAGCCGACCGAGGAAGGCGGCGAGGTCCCCGGTGGTGGCGAACGTCCCGGCGGCCAGCCGACGGGCCGCCGCCTGGTCGAGCGTGGCCAGCACCTCCAGCAGCCGCACGGTTCCCTCCGGGCTGGTCGCGAAGACCCGGGCGACGGCGTGCGCCCGTGCGGGGGCGACGGCCTCCAGCGCCGGGAGCAGCCGCGCCAGGCCGGCGCTCGCCGCACCCGTGAACCGGGCGCCGCTGAGTTCGAGGACGTGCCGGGCGATCTCGCGGCCGCCGAGTTCGGTGGCGACCCCGACCAGCCGGGCGGCGATCGCGGCGGCGAAGCCCCGGGCCGCCACCTCGCCCATGAAGGTGGCGAGCGTCGCCCGGAGGTTCGCCAGGGCCTCGGTCGACACCAGCACCCACTCCCGTGCGCCCCAGCCGGCGGCGCGCAGCCGCGAGGCCGTCCCGGCGGCCGTGGTCAGCGTGCCGCGCGCGCCGACGAGGACGGCCTGCAGCACGGGGGACAGCACGAACTCGGCGACGATCCCGATCACTGCGCCCAGCGCCATGTTCCGCACGTAGGTGTCGATGCCGGACCAGGAGCCCTCGCCGGTCGCGACGTTGACGACGTCGTGGGCGAAGGTGGTCAGCCCCGCCGACGCCGCCCCGCCCACGGATCCCTTGACCAGTGCCTGCAGCGCCCAGCCGGCGACGGCCTGCCGCAGGGTCGCGGTGCCCACGGCCTCGGCGATCCAGCGCGCGGGGAAGGCCGCGATCCGGAACCCCACCGCGAGCAGATAGCCGTCCAGGGCGGCCATCAGGAGGCCGCGCAGGCTCCACCGGGCGTCACCGAAGATCACCCGGTAGAAGTAGAAGAGCTCCGAGATGCCGATCGCGGTGAGGACCGACCCCGTCCCGCCGCCGATGCTCACCAGGGCGGCGACCAGCCCGACCTCCCAGGCCACGGCGACCGCGCCGATGACGGCGATGACGGTGCCGGCGGCCTGGTAGACCTCGCCGGCGCGGCCGAGCCGCCAGTAGACCAGGCGCTCGTCGAAGCCGCCCGCGGGCTCCCACACCGGCTCGCCGACGCTGGTCCAGCTCTTCTCGCCGACCACCCGCTCGACGAACTCGAACTGCACCTGGAACGAGGGCAGCCCGCCCTCCTCCTGCTGCCGGACGTCCAGCAGACGGATGCTGCGCTCGACGGTGACGTCCTGGAAGTCGTCCTTGGCCAGCCGCACCCGCTGGACGGCGCGGGTCAGCACCTCGCGGGCGAACCGCTCCGGGTCGTAGCTGCCGCGGTCCTCGCCGCGGGCGATCCGGCCGATCAGCGCGACCCGTTCGGCCTCCAGCGCCTCGCGCAGCTCGGTCACGCGGGCGGGGCGCAGCCGCTTGAGGTCGCGGCGGACGGTGTAGATCGAGTCGACCTCGCCGAGGACACCCTTCACCGCGACCGCCTTGCGTGGGTTGCGGTCCAACAGGATCCGGGCGGGGTCGGTCCGGTAGTCGTTGGGGGCGCCGGTGAGCCGTTCGGTGGTGAGCGACACGCGCAGCTTCACCACCTTGGGGTGGGTGGCCCAGGAGGTGGCCAGGCTGAGCCGGAGCACGCGGTACCGCAGCCCGAAGTGCCGGCTGGCCGCCACCGCGTCGTACAACCGGTCGAAGTCCCCGGCCAGTTCGGTGAGCACGTACTCGAAGAGGGTTCCGCCGGAGGGCCGCTCCGGCGGCGGGTCGCTCTCGAACTCGTGGCGCAGGAAGTCGTCCATCGCCCGCTGCCAGGACCGCTCGGTCGGGTCACCGGGCAGCAGGCCGCGCAGCCGGGCCGCGAGGTGGCGGGCGCGCGGCCGGTGCCGGGCGGCGCCGAGGCGCTCCTCGTCGACGGCCAGAACGGCCCTGGCGTACAGGCACCGCCGGCCGGCCTCCAGGGGGAACACGCCCGCCCGGTCGTCCAGTCGGCGGGTCGCCGGGTCGGACCAGCCGGCGGCCCGCTCCCGCAGCGCCGCCGGGAGCCGGCTCAGGGCCGCGTCGGTCAGCAGGAGCAGCCGGTCGCCGGCCACCTGGCCGTCACCGGCCGGGAGGCGCTGGTCGGCCCGGCGGGCCAGCAGCAGGGCGAGCGCGGCCGGCGGGGTGCGCCGGCGGACGGTCAGCGGCTGGAGCCACACCGGTACGGGGGTGCGGCCGAACTCGGCCAGGTACTGGGCGGCCGCGAGACCGAAGCGGGTCTCGAAGTCGGCGGTGTCGAGGCAGAACGCCGCCTCGGACAGCGGGAGCCGCAGCAGCAGGTCGGGATCGAGCGCGGCGAGCCCGGTGAGTTCGACCCGGGGCAGTGCCATGAACGCGAACAGGGCCCAGCCGCCGTGCCGGAGGGTGGCGGCGCCGCCGGTGCCGTCGATCCGGCGGGCGTTGTGCGGACCGATCCGGCCGATCCGGTCCGTGAGGGCGCCGTGCTCGTCGAGGGCGAGCAGCGCGGCCCGGCTGTCGTCGGTCACCCAGATCGCCGTCGCCAGCACCTGCTCGGGGCCGACCCGGGACAACTGGGCGGCACGGTCGTAGAGTTCGGCGGACAGCTCGGTGAGGGTGCGGTCCCGGCCGGTGCGCACCCACCAGACTCCCGCCCAGCGGGTCTCCTCCTGGATGTCGCCGTACAGCACCCGCTCGGGCAGCGGCCCGCCCGCGTTGACGCTCCCGACGAAGTCGAGGAACCGGCCGACCCGCGCGCGGAACTGCACGGTCCGAAGGACCGTCCACGGCCGGTCCGTGGCCCGGACCGGCACGCCCTGCGGGCGGCCGCCGTCCTGGTAGGACGCCACGGCGTAGCCGCGGTCGCCGTGGCGGGCCGGCTCGTACCGTTCGCGGATCCCGGCCGGCCGGGCCGGGCCGCGCCGGCCGAGGCGGGCGGCCAGCTCCCGCTCGGCCTCGGCCATCCGGGCGCGGACGGCCCGGGTCAGCGTCCGGGTCAGTTCCTCCAGTTGTGCGTCGGTGGGGGTGCCGACCACGCGCACCGTGATCGGGATGTGGCAGTCGACCCGCACGGTCAGCGGCCCTCGGCGGTCACCACGGTGACCACCCGGATCCCGCCGAGGTGGCGGCCCTGCTTGGTGTGCTGGACGAGGTCGAACGCGTGCACCGTGCCGATCGGGTCGTTCGGGTCGAGTCCGACGTCCAGCTTCGCCCGGGTGTGGCGGTGGTGGTTGTCCCGGTCGAGCGGCAGGTACGGGCGGCCGCGGTGGCCGCCGTCGGTCTCCAGCTCGAAGGTGAGCGGCTTCTCGGACAGCCGCAGCGGGACCAGCTCGCCCTCGCCCGTGTCGATGACCAGGCGGTCCTCCTTGTCCCGGGTGATGTCGCGCCGGGAGAGCAGGATGTTCTGCAGGCCGGGGGCGACCAGCTCGGCCTCCTTGAGGGTGACGACCGCCAGGACCGCCTCCTCGACCCCCTTCGGCAGCCGGTTGACGCGGAAGTCCATCGTGGGCAGCCGCTCCATCCCCCGGGCCACCGCCCAGAGGGTGATGTTGCGCTGGCCCTGGTGGGCGTCGCCGCAGATGTCGAAGGTGTCGGTACCCGGCGTCAGGTCATGGCCGTCGTAGGGCGGGTCGGCGAGGTTCCGGTCCTGGAAGGCGTTGGCGAACAGGCACAGGTGCCCGCCGTTGGAGGCGGAGAGCTGGGCGGCGGTGGGCGTCCACGGTCCGCAGTCGAACACCACGCCGTTCGGCGCCCGCGTCAGGGTGGGGACGGTCTGGGCGGAGCTGACGAACTCGACGACCCGCTGGGCCGGGCTGTTCAGCCCGATCTGCGGGTCCATCACGTAGGCGTGCACCTTGACGAACGGGAGGTCGGTGGCGCCCGTGTTGCGCACCTGGACCTTGATCACGCTCGGCTGGTCCACCTCGGCCGTGGTGTTGTCCGGGCGCGGCGGGTCCAGCCAGATGCTCTCGTTGGCCCAGGCGTTGGGGGGGCATGTGTTGGGCGGGCGGGAGCCGTTGTCGCCGGGGGCGACCCGGATGTGGAGGGTGCCGGCCATGGTGCTCTCCTTCGGCGTGCGGTCGGGTCGTTCACGGTCGGGTCGGGTCGGTCAGCGGTCGGGTCGGTCAGTCGGCGATGTAGGAGATCTGGAAGCCGGTGAGGGTGATCACGTCGGCGGCGACGGCGTTGTCCACGGTCGCCAGGAGGAAGTAGCGGAACTGGCTGAGGTTGACCCGGGCCAGGTTCTGGTCCGTGATGGTGTCGGTCCGGTCGAACGGGTTGGTGTCCGGGGACACCCGGACGATCCGGTCGGGCGCGGCGCCGCCTGCGGCGACCAGGGGAGCCCGCAGCAGCGAGATCCGGACGATCGCCGTCGCCCCGGTGTTGGTGCCCAGCGCCCGCAGCGACAGCAGCCGGACCTGGTCGGGCAGCGGGACGGTCATCAGACCGGAGACGTTCGCCGACCCCTGCGGCCGGACCGCGATCCCGGTCGGATCGTGGCTCCAGCCGGGGGACGGCGCGACCGGCACCAGCGCCGGGCTCAGCGTGATCGAGGTGGGCTTGGCCGGCGGCCGGACCGAGAGGGCGGCGATGGCCGCGTCGAGTTTGCCGACGGCAGTGGACACCGCCCCGAGGTCCGCCTCCAGGGTCCGGAACCGGATGTTGAAGCCGACCGGCCCGCCGGCCTGCACCCGGTCGACGTTGTCGATCCAGTCCGTGTGGTGGAAGGTCGGGGTGAAACTGACTCCGCTCATGGGCTCGTCTCCTTGGTCCGCCGCGGCGACCCGCTGCGGACACGGAACTTCGGGAAGGTGTGGTCGGGGTTGGCCGCCAGGGCCTCGCCGCGGATCTCGATGACGCGCTCGCGGATCGCCCGGGTGCTCACCTCGACCCCGATCGGGTGCAGGGCGTTGAGGATGTTCATGATCAGGTCGTACTGGTCCTTGGAGATGACCGTGTCCGCCGGCAGCTCCGGGCGCAGCCGCACCTCGAAGGTGTAGGGCGCCGGCTCGTCGCCCAGCAGGTAGGCGGCCTGGACCCAGACCGCGCCGGCCCGCACCCCGGTCAGCCGTGGTGCCGGCTGGGTGGTGGTGCTCCAGCTCGTCAGGCCGTCCGCCGGCGCTCCGGACGCCCAGTCGAGACGGGCGTCCGCGCCGACCGCGGTGGGCGGTGGCACGACCCGCAGGTCCACCGATTCCCCCTCCTCGGCGGTGTCCGGGCCGACCACGGCGACCAGCGGCTGCGCCGTGTGCCGCAGGACCACGTCGGAGCCGGCCCGCCGGACGTGGCCGAAGCCGGCCGCGTGGGCCGCCGCGGCCAGCCGGCCCGGGGGAAGGCCGCCGTGCCGGACGGTGAGCCCGCGGCCCTGGGCGGTCAGTGCGTCGCCGGCCGGATCGAAGGCCTCGACCACGGTCAGCTTCCCGACGACCTGCTGGCGGTCCAGCTCGCCCAGCAGCGCGTCGAGCCGCTCGGCCACGCCGTGCTGCACCAGGCGGTGGTTCGGCTCGGTCCCGTAGACCGCGCGGGGGTCGTCGTGCCGGGTGAGGAAGACCGGGTCGAAGGCCGGATCGGGCCCGCCGACGACGTCCACCGGCGCACCGGGGGTGCCGTCGGCGGCGATCTGCCCGCCGTCGGCGAGGTCGGCCGCGCCGACCCGCAGGGTGCGGGTGGCGCTGAGCGTGTGGCCGCCGCGGCTGACGTCGACCTTGACCACCACGCCACCCGGGTCGGTGGCCCGCAGGGTGGCCGTCCCGGCCGGCCCTTCGGTGACCGCGGCCCGGCCCGGACCGCACGGGACGGTCAGCCACCGGACGAACGCGTCCGCCGGAAGCGCCGGCCGGACGGCCAGCTGCACGGCCGAACCCGCCGTCAGGTCGGTGGGCCCGGCGCCGGGCGGGGTCAGGTCGATGCCGAGGTGGTCGCCCACCGCGCACGCGGCGTACACCGGATCGGCATCACCGGGGCACCGGACGAAGTCGAAGCCCGCCCGGTGGGCCAGCGCCGCCAGCCGGCCGGGCGGCAGGGTGCTGTGGCGGAGCATCAGGGCGCGTCCGGTGGCCCGGAGGTCGTCGGCCCGGGGGTCGAAGGCCGAGTCCACCCGCAGCCGCCCGGCCGGGGCCTCGGCCGCCACCAGGCCGGCCAGCCGGTCGAGCGGGTCGGCGACGACGAGCTGCAGCCGGTGCGGGTCCGGTGGCAGCTCGTGCGGCCGGACGTCCCGCGGCGCCGGAGGCGTGTAGTCGACGTCGGCGCGCTCGTGCCGCAGCAGGAACACGGGATCGAAGAGCTCCTCGTCGGCCGCGGTGCCGACGGTGCCGGCCTCCGTCACCCGGCGCCGGCCGTCCCGGTCGATGACCTCGCCGGGCAGCAGGCCCACCGGTACCACGGTGACGACGCGGCTGCCCCGCACCACCCTCCGGTTGGCGTCGTCGACCACCAGCGGGTGGTCCGTCGACCCGATCCGGCCGACGGCGGTGTTCAGGACCTCGGTCAGGTTGGCGGGCGTCGGCAGGATCCACCGGCGGAAGATCCGCAACCGTCGGCCGTAGTGCTCGTCGCTCTCGCCGAGGGCGGGGAAGAAGTCCGCCCGGGCCACCGAGGACAGCCGGACCTCGTCGATCGTGCCGAGGAACCCGCTGCCGGCGGAGCCGATCAGGAGCGGCGCGGTGCCGCCGACCGCGCCGAAGGGCTGGCCGAGCGGCTTGCGGTCGCGGGGCTTCCCGTCGACGTACAGGGTGACCAGGCCCGCCCCGCGGTCGAGCACCGCCGCGACATGGCTGAACCGGTCCGTGGGCAGCGACAGATCGGCGAACAGCTCCACGGTGGAAGCGCCGTCACCCACGGCGAACCGCAGGTTCCGGGGCAGCCCGCGGCCGAAGTCGCCGGTGCCGAGCACCCAGCCGGCCGGGCCGGTCGCCGAGTTGGTCGCCGGGGCGGGGTGCCGGGTCAGCAGCAGACCGTCCGACGGGCCCGGATCCGGGCGGACGAAGCACTCCACGGTCGCGTCCGCCGTCGGCCCGATGTCGAGGCCGGGGCTGCTCCCGACCGTGACGACGGCCTCGGAACCGGCGAAGCGGAAGGCCCGCCCGTACCGGCTGGGGCTGCCAGGCCGGACCGGGCCGCTGATCGTGCCGTGGTGGCCGGTGCGCCCCGGGTAGCGCCCGGTCAGGTCCTCCACCTGCGGGTTGTCGCCCGCCTTGTCGTCCAGGTGGTACAGCGCGACGATGTGCTCGTCGTAGCCGTACGGCAGCGGAGGGAAGCGCGGCACCCCGAGGTCGGCCCCGATCAGGTCCAGGCTGGCGCCGGTGGCCCTGGACAGGTGGCGCTGCCCGAGCGTGCGGACGAGCTGGTGGCGCAGCTGGTCCCGCTCCGCGCCGAGGGCCCACAGCAGCTTGCCCGTCGTGCCGAGCAGCGCGGTCAGGGACCAGCGCTGCTCGGCGCTCCCGTCGGCCGGCGCCGGCGCCGTCACCAGGCCGGTCAGCGTGGTCTCCTCGGTGGTCCCGTCCGGGAGCCGGAGGGGGTAGGACGTCCCGGCCCGCGTCCCGGCCGCGACGGTGAGGGAGACCGGGCCCCCGGCGCTGCCGGGCCCGGCGAGCCCCACAGTGACGACGGTCTCGCGCTCGCAGTCCCGCAACAGCGCCAGCACGTAGGCCGGTTCGGCCGGATGCCCGAAGGTCGCCCGGTGGTCCCGGAAGTCGTACGGGGCGATCCGCGCGGCGGCCGGGCCGGCGCCCGCGAGGAGCGTCAGCGCGAGCGAGTCCGCACCCCGGCCGAACGGCGCCGTGAGGTGGCGCGCCATCCGGACCGCCGTCAGGGTGCTCATCGGACCACCACCGTGAGGTCGATCAGGACGCTCTCCGGCTGGAGGACGGCGAGTTCGGTCGGCCCCATCACCAGGTTCTCGCCGACGGCGGCCTCGACCACCGCGGTCTGGTGCGGCACCGCGCCGAAGGTGATCCGCCCGAAGGCCGGCGGGCACCGCCGCAGGTGCAGCTGCTGCACGTCGACGACCCCGGGCTGCTCCACGAAGGCGGCCATCACGTGCGAGTACCGGACGTCGCCGCCGAGCCGCAGCCCGCCGATGTCGGCGGCCAGCCGCCGCAGGATCGCGGACTGCAGCGCGCTGCTGTCGGAGCCGGCCTCGACGATCACCGTCGCGCGGACACCGGTCTCGATGTGGTTGGCCTCGACGATGTTGGCGTGCACGCCCACCGGACGCACCCGGTCGACCGCGGCCGACACGCGCTCGTACACCCCGGGCACCGGCCCGGTCGTCCGCCACGGCCACCGGTAGTCGTGGGCGACCAGCACGTCGAAGAAGTACGGCTCGCCGACGTGGCGTTCGGTGCTGAACTGCCGCTGGTCGAAGGTGAACATGTCGAAGTAGCTCTGCGACACGTCCACACCGCCGAGCGGGTCGGACAGCACGACGTCCACGACCCCGTTCACGTCCAGCACCTCCTGGCGCACGCTGTCCAGGGTCCACAGGTCGCGGGCGAGCCCGGTGAGCCGGGCGCGGTAGACCTCGTCGGACTCGCGCCGCGCGCCGCCGGTGGTGGAGGACGGGTTGGTCACCGTCAGGGTGGCCGGGGCGAAGTCCCCCAGGTACACCTGCTGCCAGACCGGGTCGACGACGGTGACGGTGTCCTTGCCCCGGTCGTAGGTGTCGCCCCGGTCGACCGCGGCGACGGCGACGTCCGCGGTGCGGGCGTTCGTGCCCAGCCGGGCCGCGGCCGTGGTGGCGAAGGCCTTCACCGGCACGGTCGCCGTCGTGACGATCGTCCCCTCCGGCACGACGTAGTCGCGCCCCGGGGCCGCTCCCGCCAGGGTGAACCGGACGGTGCCCTCGCTGAACAGGTCCCGGCGGGCCAGGCCGACGTCCTCGCCGAGCAGGTCGAGGGCGTCGCCGTACGCGGTGGAGACGAAGTTGGCGTAGTAGAGGTCCTCCATGAGCTTCCAGACCTCGGCGTCCTCGTGCGCCGCGACCTCCAGGAGCTTGCGCACCGGGCTGGTGCTGGTCAGGTCGATGCCGAGGACGGCCCTGACCCGGTCGACGCCCTCCTGCAGCAGGATGTCGAAGGGCTTGAGGACGAATCCCTCTTCGGTGACTCCGTACTCGGTCATCGGACGCTCACACCCCCACTTCGACCAGCAGCGTGGCCGGCTGCTCCGCCACCGTCTCGACCTCGACCCGGACGTTCCAGGACCGCGAGGTGCGGAACTGCGGACCCTCGTCGAAGGTGATCTGCCGGATGTCGTTCACCCGCGGGTCCGTCACCAGCGTGCGGACCAGGTTCAGCTCCAGCAGCTGGCGGATCAGCTGGGGAGGGTGCGCCTCGGTGAAGGCCCGCGTCACATCGAGCCCGTAGCCGACGTTGAACTCGTCCGACCCGAACGGGGTGAGGACCCGCAGGGTGAGGGCCTGGAGCAGGTTGGCCGTGCCGCTGACCTCGGTCAGCTGCCCGTCTCGCACGACCAGGTCGCCGTCCTGCATCAGCAGGCTGCGGCCGAACGGTCCGTCGTTCACGTCAATCCTCCTGGGTTGGCCGGCTACCCGGCCGTCAGCTTGGTCTGGCCGGCCGAGGCGACCTGCCACATGACGGGCGCGGGCGGCGTCGCGTTGGTGAGTCCCCGGGCGGTGTCCAGCAGCACGGGCTGGCCCCGGACGGCGAGGTCGGTGCTGAGCCCGGCGATGAGGGAGGTCACCTTGAGGCACGGGGTCTGGCCGGCGGCCGCGTTGGTGTTGGCGCAGCCGGCGATGGTGGCGGCGGCGAGGTCGCTCTGGACCAGGACGGGCTGCCCGTCGACGGTGAGCGCGGTGCCGGCGGCCGGCACGGTGAGCCGGCCGCCGTGGATGCACTGGAGTACCGACGCGGTGGTGAGCGCGCTGGGCATCAGGTCACCTTCACCGAGGGGCCGTCGAGCGTGAGGCTGACCTGGCCGTTGCCGAGGGTCAGCGTCTTGTTGGCGGCGGTGGTGATGGTCACGTTGCCGTCCTTGTCCACGGCGATCCTGGTGCCGCTCTGGTGCTCGATCGTGATCGTGCTGTCGGTGGGGGGAGTCGGCCGGGTGCCGACGTCCGGCAGCTTGTCGGCGCCGACGAGCAGGTGCATCCCGGCGACCTGTACCACCCGGTGGCCGGTGGCGTCGGTGAGGTCGTTGGCGCCCTTGCCGACCGGGAGCCCGTCCGGGCCGAGCTGGGTGGGCAGGGCGAGCCAGTAGTCGCCGGCCCGGTTGCCTGGGTGCGCCTGGGCCGGGTTCTCCGGCCAGAGGAACCCGGTCACCACGGCGTCGTTCACCAGGCCGCGGTTGTGTGCCAGGACGGCGCGCATCTTCGGGTACACCGGCGTGATCAGGCCGCAGTTGTGGAACGCGAACGGCGAGGCGATCGGCTTGTTGTGCAGGTCCACCGCGGTGTCGACCGGGGACGCGACGCTGGGCGCGACCACCGCGCCGGACGGGCTCTGCCCGTAGTGCAGCGAGGCCAGGTGCTTGCCCTCGGCGCCGGGCGCGTAGGCGGTGACCTCGCCCACGTCGATGGCCGGCCGCTCCTGCTGCTGGCGGTCCACGACGTCCCGCCAGCGGTCCACCACGCCCTGCACCCCGCCGCCGACCTGGGCCCGCTTGCCCGCCTCGGCGACCACCAGCTTGACGTCCACGGTGTAGCCGGAGCGGGAGCCGAACCGGTGGAGGACGGCGCTGATCCGCATGGTCTGGTCGGGGACGCCCTTGACCCCGGTGATCGAGGCGACCTGGCCCACCCGCAGCCCGGGGTGCCCCAGGGCGGTCAGACCGAGCGCCGCACGCATCGGGACCACCTGGGTGGTGGCCGGGGCTGCTCCGGGGGCGGGCCCCGGGGCCTGGGCGGGTTTCGGGGCCTGGGCGGGCTGCGGGGCCCGGGTCACGGTGTCCTCGGCGCGGCTCTGGTCGAGGGAGACCAGGTTGCGCTCCGGGTCGAAGCCGACGGGCGCGCGGTCGGCCGGGTTCCCGACGGCCGGCCCGAGGTAGACCATCTTGTCCCGGACGACGAACGGCACGTCCGCCCGGCCGGCCAGGTCGCGCAGGGTGTCCAGGGCCGACCCGTTCCCCGCGGTGAAGTTCTCCAGCGTCCCGGTCAGGGCGGAGCCGGTGGCCAGCTGGACGCCGGCCTTCGCGGCGACGGCCCGGGCGAACTCGGTGAGGTCGGTCGGCGCGAGTGCGCTCTCCGCGGTGGGCGTGGTCCGCAGCAGGTACCCGCCCTCCTCCTGGCCGGTGAGCACGGTGCGGGACGACCCGTCCTGGTCCACGCTGCTGGCGATCGAGGTGAGCCGCCCCTGCAGCACCGGATCGAGGCCGGTGGTGGTGGCGGGCTCGTCGAAGTACCCGAGGTGGATGAGGACCTTGAGCGGGGTGGTCGCCACCTTGGCCCGGATGAGCTCCACCGTCGGATCGGGCAGGTTCACCAGGGTGAGCTCGAAGGTGTCCGCGGCGGCGCCCTCGGTCATGGTGACGGTGATGTCGGCGTCCAGGACGAGCGAACCGCTCAGCAGGTCGTTCGAGACGGTGACCGGAAGGGCGGCGCCGACCAGCGACGCGACCGCGGCGAGCAGGCCGCCGCCGCCCGGCCCCAGTTCGGCGATCTCGACCTTGTACCAGATGACCAGGCTCATCGCAGCGCCACCCCGCCCACCACCACGGACCCGAACTCGCCGACCCCGTTGAGGTTCCGCCGTGCCACCCGCATGGTGGGGAAGGTCAGGGAGAGCTCGCCGGCCCGGTACTCGACCCCCGGGACCAGCTTGCGGCGCAGCAGCGCGACCAGCCCCGAGGGCTCCTCCCGGGCGACCCGCAGCACCAGGAAGGCCCCGGCCGCGGGCAGGTCCAGGACCGGGTCGGCGGGCGCGGCGCGCAGCACGTCCTCGGCCGCGTTCACGTACAGGTGGAACTGGTAGATCCTGGCGCCCAGCTGGAGCCGGAACGCCTGGGGGAAGCCCTCGGTGGGCTCGATCGGCAAACGGAGATAGCTCGGTGTTGCCACAATCCCTCCGGCTACATCGGGCCTCGCGGCGTACGGGGAATCGGATTCGGCGGCGGGCCGCTCGGGAGCGCCGCCGTCGCGACGGCCAGGGCGAGGTCGGCGGCCTCGCTGATCGCCGCCGTGACGGCGGACCTCGGTACCTGCTGCAGGGTGATGCTGACGTCGAGGGCCTCGCGCTTCTGCACGTTCTGGGTGAACCGCAGGTCGGTGATCTGCATGTCGAGGCTGATCGTGAACCCCGACACCACCGGGATGCCGGCGACGGCCAGCAGCGGCGCCGCGGCCGAGACGAGCAGCCGCGACGTCAGTGCCATGACCTCCAGCGCCTTCTTCAGCAGCAGGCGCTCCGGCCCGATCAGCATCGCCTCGATGGCGATGGTCTTCGTGGTCGGCTGGGTGGCCTGGGAGAACCGGCCGCCGGCGATCCGCTCGATCCGGTAGCCCTCGTTGATCGTCATCGACTGCACGTACAGCAGCGGCACCGCGCCGACCAGCACCGGGATGTTCGCCCCGCTCACAGGCGACTCGTCAGCTCACGTTCGAACTCGCTGAACACGTGCGTCGCGACCTGCTGGACATGGCTGTCGCTCAGCGCGCCGACCACCTGCACCTCCACCGGGAAGTGAAAGTTGATCACCGTCCCGCTGTCGCCGTGGGGCGACAGGATCGCCTCGCCGCCCACCGCCGGGACGACGTACTCGCCCTCGTGCACCAGCGCGATCCCGGTGCGCTCCACCCGCCCGCCTCCGTCGTACGACGGCAGCGCCACGGTCGAGTCGTCGGCCACGGCTCAGGCCTCCAGCCCGACGGTGAGCGCCAGGCAGTTGAAGCTCGCCTGCGGGACACCGTCGATGACGACGTTGCTGGGACTGGCCGAGGTGACGACGCAGCGGGCGAACTTCAGCGACTTGAAGGCCCAGTCGGTGCCCTTCTTCTCCGCGACCGCGATCGAGAACTCGGCGCCGTTGGTGGCCAGTTCGGTGAGGTCGGCGACCGCCGACGCCACCGCGGGCACCGCCATGGTGAAGGTGAAGGTGAACGGCTGCCGGACGTAGCCGACGTTGTCCGCCTCAATGCTGTGGATCACCGTGTGGGGCACGTTGAACGTCGGTGTGAACGTCGAGATCGGCGTGATGGTGGCGTCGCCGAGCTTGACCTCCAGCCTGGTGTTCCAGTCGGCCATGCGCGTTCTCCTCCTCTTCGGACTCTCGAACTCTGGGACTCTCGAACTCTGGGGACTCTGGGGACTCTGGGGGCTACTGGAACTTCAGCGCGATGTTGAGCCGGTGCACGGCCGCGGCGTACTCGACCGTGACCAGGGCCTCGACCACCCGCTGCGCGTGGGCGTTGTTGATCTGCGCGCCCTCCGAGGGCGTCAGGGTCGCCGGGTTCTTGTCCAGCAGGCGCAGCAGCGGAATGTCGATCCTGTAGGAGTCGAGCACCTCGGCCCGCTGCAGCGGATCCAGCACCGACTCCATCTGCCCCACCAGGGCCCGCAGCCCGGACCGGCTGATCCGCAGGTTGCCGATCGTCTTGATGAGCTGCGCCTTCAGCCGGAAGGAGACGTCGTCGACGGTCCGCACGATGTCGATGAACTTCTTCTTGCCGGGGGCACTGCCGCCGGTGTACCCCTCACCGAGGTAGACCCCCTGGCCCGGGATCAGCGACGGCGTGGTGAGCCAGTTGACGCCCTGTCCGGCCGGGCCCGATGGCTGCGGACCGGTCTCGGTCTCCTGGCCGTTCAGGGTCTGGATCTGGGTCGGGGTGAACGGCGGGCTGGTGATCTGGACCTGCTTCAGCAGCAGCGAGACGTGCGGCGCGTGCCCGGCGATCGTGCCGGCCACCGCGGCGGCGGCGTCCTCGTCGCTCTGGTGCGCGATGTAGACCATCCGGTCACTGGCCAGTGCCCCGCTGACGATCGACGGATCGGCCGATCCCTTGGTCAGCATGGCGACGCCCATCCGCTCCTTGCCGTCGCCGCCGGTCTGGGAGGTCTCGTCCACGTGCTGGACCAGTCGCGCGATCGCCCCCTGGCTGCCGTTGGTGGCGCCTGACGTCGAGTCGAGGGGGAGGTTGGCGAGCACCACCAGCTGGACGTCGAGGGCGGCCACGGCGTCGAGGGCGACGCCGTAGTCGGGCGAGGTGTCGTCGACGCGGACCCCCCACACCAGGGAGGGCCCCGGGGACTGCCGGAACGCGAGCCCGATCGAGGCGCCCAGCTCTCCGGGAGCCTGGCGGCGCGCCTCGGCGGGGTCGGTGAACATGACCGGTACTCCCACCTGCGCGATGTCGGCGGGGGGAGAGCTCGGAGCGGTGACCCTGCCGATCACCGCGATGTTGCCGAACGCCCGTGTGACGGGCGCGAACAGGTCGACCGTGGGGTTGACTCTGATGTATCTGACGGTCATCCGCCGTCTCCGTTCTGTCGGGCCTTCCTCAGTGGTACTTCGCCTGCAACTTCCTTTGCAGGGAGGTCAGTTCACTCGGTGAGAGGGTCGGCGTGGCCGTGGTGGCCGGCGTGGCCGTCGCGGCCGGCTCGCCGGCGGCGGCCCCCCGGTCGGCCTCCCCGGCCGGGGGCGCCGATGGCGGCCGGGTGTCGCCCTCGGGCTCGGGCACGTCGATGGGGACGGGCACGGTGGCCTCCTCCGCTCGGGTCTACGGGGTGCTCAGGAACAGGCTCAGGACGTCCTCGCGGGCGAAGAGCCTCGTCGCGGCCGCGGCTGCGGCCTGCGGATCGGGTGAGGCCGACGCGGCCGGGAACACGACGGCCACGGCGTACGGCGCCTTCGCCTCGCCGAGGACGGAGGGCCGGCTGGGGGCCAGCAGGTCGGAGGCCGAGGCCCGAAGCCGCTTGGCGGCTCGCAGCCCCGCCGTGAGGTCGAGGGAGTCCATCGCCAGAACGGCGACGGAGATCTCGATTCCGTACGCATTGGCCGGATCCGTAGGGTCGAACTGCGGCGGTGCGCGCAGCCGGATTTCGGCGACCAGGTACTCGCCGGCCTCCCGGAGGTCCTCGACCGTCACCAGCTGGTGCCGGTGCATGAATTCGTCGAGATCGAGAAAGGGGACCTGCGCGCGAAAGTCGTCCAGTGTGGAGATGCCGTCGACCATCCGCGTCACCACCGACTCCACGCCGCCCGGATCGACCTCGGCGACCAGGTCGACCTGGACGCGGGCGAGCAGATCGGCCCAGACCGGATCGTGCGTCACGGTCAGCCGCAGATCGTCCCGGACGTAGCTCGGCACCGTCCGGCTGAGGTCGCCGCTGACGCGCCGGACCGGGAAGAACGGCTGCTGCAGCACGATGTCACCGACCCGGACGTCCGCGACCCGGTCGATGCGGGCGAACTCTAGCTCATGGGTCGCGTTGATCAGGGTGAGGATCCCGCTGCTGTCGTCCGCCGGGGCCAGGGCGCCCTTGAGGCGGTCGGGATCGCTCAGTGCGAGCAATACGGTGTCGGAGAACGTACCCATGATCGCGATATGTCCGCCGTTCCCTGGTGTGCCGCACGGATATTCAGGCGCGGGCCCTATTAGAGCAGAGTCGGGCGCGATGGTGAGTTATCCGTATGCAAACCGGCGTGGCGGGTCGGAGGGCGGATTATTTCCCAAATGGTAAATATGGAAAGGTTTTCATTTATGTGAATTGAGTGGCTTTTCCGAGGAGGCGGGTCTCCGCCCCGGTCTCCGCCCCGGTCACACCCGAGGGCGTGACCGGGGCGGAGACCCGCCGGCTTCTCAGGCGGTGCTGAACCTCAGGCTGTGTCGAACCTCAGGTGGAGCCGCGGACACGGCGCCGCGGTGTCGTCCTCAGGGGGTGGGCCCCAGGCCGCGAGTGCGGCGGAAACGCCCTGCGGGCCGGATTCCAGGTAGCAGATCATGTTCACCGGGTACCGGCTGTTGGCGGACATGTAGCGGTCCATCGGTGTCGGCTGCTCGCTTATTCGCAGCCCGCGCTCCTCGGGCGGGCCGATCCGGTGCCAGTCGGGATGCAGGTGGATGGAGCCGAGGATCTCGACCCCGTCGCGGTCCGCCTCCCGGTGGATGCGCAGCAGGTCTCGCGAGCTGCACCAGAATCCCCGGCGGGGGTTGCGGTAGGCGCCGCCGAAGCACGGCGCTATGGATCGCGCGAACTCCTCGACCGCGGTCGGGTCGGTGGCGCGGACGTTGGTCGCGAACTGGACCGCGGTGACGGCCGCGACACCGTCGACGACGGTCCCGAGCAGGAGGGCGAAACAGGAGGGCGGTTCCTCCGGCGTACAGGACTCGTACTCGTCGCGCGCCACGGAGATGAACGACTTGAGGGCGTCGAATCCGATCAGGGCGGTGTGGGGTGCGAGCGTCATCGCGGTTCCTCCTCCTTCAGCCGACGTGCGCATGGTCGTCCGCCTCGGTGGCCCGTGACGCGAGATCCAGCAACGTGAGCTCGGCCGGGGAGAGTTCCAGCGTCGCTCCCGGGATCAGTTCGGCGAGCTGCTCGGGCGTCCTGCTGCTGGCGAGCGGGGCGACGACGTGGGGCTGTACCCTCAGCCACGCCAGGGCCACCGCGGCGACCGCGGTGCCGTGCTCGGCGGCGATCGTGTCCAGCTCCCGGAGCACCGCACGGCCGCGGGGCGTTTCGCCGTACGGCTGCGCCGCGCCGGTGCGGACGCTGGCAACGGCGGGCGCGCCCTCGCGGTACTTGCCCGTCAGGAAGCCCTGGGCGAGCGCGAAGTACGGGACGCAGGAGACGCCCTCGCGCTCGCAGACCGGGGCGATCCCGCTCTCGAAGGGCTCGCGCTCCACGAGGTTGTAGGGGGGTTGGACCGCCACGTAGGAGGCGAGCCCCGAGCGCTTCGAGGCCTCAAGGGATTCGGCCAGTCTGGGGCCGCTGATGTTCGAGGCGCCGAGGTGGCGCACCTTCCCCGCCGCGACCAGGGCGTCGAGTGCGCCGAGGGTCTCCTCCAGGGGAGTTCCGGGGTCGTCCGCGTGCGTGTAGTAGAGGTCGATGTGATCCGTCCGCAGCCGGCGCAGGGAGTCCTCCACCGCCTGCTGGACGACCTCGGCCGTGAGTCCGGACAGCCCGTTCAGCCGGCCGACCTTGGTGGCGATGACGAAACGGTCCCGATGGCCGCGCGCGGCAAGCCAGTTGCCGAGGATGGACTCGGACTCCCCGCCGGTGTTCCCGGGGGCCCACTGGGAATAGGAGTCGGCGGTGTCGATGAAGTTACCGCCCGCTTCGGCGTAGGCGTCGAGAACGCGGAAGGATGTCCGCTCGTCGACGGTCCAGCCGAAGACGCTACCGCCGAGGCAGAGTGGAAAGACGTCGAGCTCGGAATGTGCGATGGCAACCAATGGACGCTTTCTGGTACTTGCCGGTTCCGGCGGTCGGGGTCTCCGGTGGCCGGTTCCGGTACGGAAGGTGGTCGCAGGGGACGCGGCGCGGCGCGACTTCCCAGGTCGTCGCCATTGAGGGTGGGCCGATGTCCCCGACGGCAATTGCCGGTGAATAACGCGTACTTGATATTCGGTCAGTACGGAAACCGATACTACCCGTCCGGTTCGGCGCCCTGTCGGGGCGCCGACCGGACGCCTTCCCGGCCGGTGTGCGGGCCGGCCGGCCCGAGCGCCGGCTGACAGGGCGTCGACAGGACTGTGGATACGATCGCATGAGAATCTGACGATCATTCCGTGACGGAGATCCCGTTCCACGGGCGGTCCGGGACCGATACCGTCTGCTCCGGGTGGGTGAGGCGGGGACGACCGCGCCGGGCATCGAGGGGAGCGTGGGCATGCAGCCGCTGGCAGCGGACGATCCGGGACAGGTGGGCGGGTACCGGCTGCTGGGGCAGCTCGGAGCCGGCGGGATGGGCCGGGTCTACCTCGGCCGGACCACGGGCGGGCGGACCGTCGCCGTCAAGCTGGTCCGTAGCGACCTGGCCGGGGACTCCGAGTTCCGGGCCAGGTTCCGCCAGGAGGTGGCGGCCGCGCGGCGGGTCGGCGGCACCTGGACGGCGCCGGTCCTGGACGCGGACACCGAGGGCGGGCAGCCCTGGGTGGCCACCGGCTATGTCGCCGGTCCCGCACTCACCGTCGCCGTCCAGGAGTTCGGGCCGCTGCCCGAGCCGACCGTGCGGACCCTCGGCGTCGGCCTCGCCGAGGCGCTCGCCCATGTGCACGGCCTCGGACTGGTGCACCGGGACGTCAAACCGTCGAACGTGCTGCTGACGCTGGACGGGCCGCGGCTGATCGACTTCGGCATCGCCCGCGCACTGGACGCCGCCGCCGTGCTCACCCGGTCCGGCCAGGTGGTCGGCTCGCCGGGATTCATGTCGCCGGAGCAGGCGAACGGACTGCCCGCCGGAGCGGCCGGCGACGTCTTCTCGCTCGGCGCGGTGCTCGCGTACGCGGCGACGGGCACGATGCCGTTCGGATCCGGGGTGAGCGCGCCCGTCCTGCTCTACCGGGTGCTGCACGAGGAGCCCGACCTCTCCGGGCTGACCGGTGGCCTGCACTCGATCGTCCGTGACTGCCTGGCCAGGGACCCGTCCGCCCGCCCGACACCCGGACAGCTGCGGGAACGACTGGACGGCGACGGTGCGGCGGCCGCCCGGCTGGGGCAGGGGCACTGGCTGCCGCCGGCGCTGGCGGCGGCGGTCGGGCGCAGCGCCGTGCAGCTGCTGGACCTGGAGGGGGCGCGGGAGGCCGGGCAGGGGGCAGCCGCGTCGGCTTTGGCAGCTCCTGCAGCGCCGGCCCCTGCAACGCCGACCCTTGCAGCGGCGACCCCTGTGACGGCTCCCGGACCGCGGACTCCCGCCGGGAGCTGGACGGTTGCCGAGGCGGCGAGGGCGGCGCGGGCGGCCGAGGTGGCGAAGACGGCCCCCGGCGGCGCCGTGCCCGGGGCGCCTGCAGGCCCCCCGGCTGCCGGGGTGCCCGGGTTCGGACCGCCGGTCCCGCCGGCCGTGGGCCCCGGCGGGCCGGTCGGACCGTATGCGCCGACCCCGTTCCCCGCCCCGGCCCCGGTCCCGACGCGGTCGGTGCCGGGCACGGCTCCGGGCTACGGGCCGTACCCGCAGCGGCCGGGCGGCCGGCGGGGGTACGGAGCGCTGGCGGCCGTGCTGGCCGTCGCGGTGCTGCTGGGCGGCGGGTACCTGCTGGTCGAGCGGCTGAAGGAGAACAACCGGCAGGACGCGTCCGCCGCCGCCGCGTCGGACCCGGGGAGGACCACCCCGGCCGCCGACAGCCCGGCGCCCGCCGTGGCCTCCACCGACCCGGGGCCGGGCATTGTCCCCGCGCAGTTCCTCGGGACGTGGGTCGGTGAGCAGATGGCTGCCAACGGGGACGTCACCACCCTCACCCTGACGATCGTCCAGTCGGCGAAGAGCGAGGAGAAGAGCAGGATCCGCGCCGAGACGCCGAAGACCGGCACCTGGTGCGAGGGCGCGTGGACGCTCACCGACGCCGACGAGAGCCGGGTCTCCTACGCGTCCCGGATGACCGGCACCTCGGCCGGTGAGAAGTGCGTCGCCGACCGGTCGGCCTACCGCGTGATCACGATGCAGCCGGACGGCACCCTCCGCTACAGCATGGACCTGCTCAAGCCGGACCAGTACCTGGTGCTGCGGAAGAAGGCCTGAGAAGCGCGGGCGCCACGCTGGGTCACCGGTGGATGTGTCAACTCCTCACGCTGAGACACGAGTCGGGCTCCCTCCGGATGCGACGGCCCCCACATGGGAGGACGGTGGAGGGGAGGACGGCGATGTGCGGCCGGTCCGGACTCCGCCGGGTCGGGTGGCCGGGAGCCGGCGGTGGGCGGGGCCGTGGGCCGCCGCCGTGGCCGCGCCCGGACGGGCGGAAGGACGGGGCGTGAGAGCGATGGCCGAAAAGGTCTACAGCATCATCGAGGTGGCGGAGCAGGACGGTCGGTGGGGGTACACGGACATCAACTTCTCCGAGGGGCGGACGTCCGACCCGCCGGGTTCCGGCGCCGGGTCGGTGTGGCGGCAGATCAGCCCGTTGCCGATCGCGGGCAGCGGACTGGCGGCCGCCGGCTCCGCCGAGGACCGTCGACGGGTCTACTACCAGGAGTCGGACCGGAGCGTGGTCGGCGCGGTGTACGACCCGTCGTCGCCGGACGGGCCCTGGAGCGGGTACCGCGTCCTCACCAGGGAGACGGGTGCCCCCAGCGCCGCCGTGGGCAGTGCGCTGGCGGTGACGCGGGGGAGCGGGGGCCTGCGGGTCCTCTACCTGGACGACGGCCGGCTGGACGGCGGCCGCCGCCTGGTACGGCTGGAGGAACGGGAGCGGGAGTGGACGTACGCGGTGTGCACCGACGCCCCGCGGGGGTCCCCGATCAGTCCGCTGGCCGCCGTCACGACCGGGCTGGGCGAGTACACCTACTACCTGGACGAGCGGGGCCACGTCGTCGAGGTGTCGTGGCCGGGGGCGGAGGGCTGGTCGGTCTGCGACGTGACGTCAGGTGTCGAGGACTGCCCGGCGCCCGCCCCGCTCAGCCGGCTGACCGCCGCCGGCTACGGGACCGACTTCCGCCTCGTCTACTTCCTCGACGAGGGCAACCACCCCGTGCAGCTCGAACACCGGGTCATCGAGGGGACGAAGAAGAACCCCGGGGGAAGTGCGCTGTGGCAGGCGCTGAACCTGTCCGCGTACGGGGCTCCGGCCGCGGCGGTCGGCAGCGGGCCGGCGGTCGTGCTCACCGTCGGGGACCATCCGCAGCTCTACTACCCGGATGCCGACCGGATGGTGGTCGGCGTGGAGTTCAACGGCCGCGGGTGGGACGTCCGCCACGCCGGGGTCGATGCCGACGGCGGCGAGGGCGCTCCTCCGGTGGCCGTCGGCGGCCCGCTGGCAGCCGTGGCGGAAACCGACGGCTCGGCGGCCCGGGTGTACTACCTGGGTGCCGCCGACCCGGGTGCCGACCCGCAGGAGGGCGACCACCGCCTGATAGAGCTGCGGGGCGCCGGGGACAAGTGGACCTCTCGCGACCTGGGCGCCGAACTGGAGCTCCCCGACATCGCGACCGGTGTGCCCAGCCCGTTCGCCGCCATCTGCACCAGCGGCCCGCGCGTCTACTACACGAGCGAGGAGTAGCGGGGAGCCACCGGCTGCCGGGTACCCCGCGGTCGGCACGGGATGACGGAACGTCCGGCAGGCCCTCAGGACGGCAGGACGGCAGGCCCTCAGGACGGCAGGACGGCACCCGCCGAACGGCCGTACGTGTGAAGGAGCCACCCATGCGTATGAACGACACCTACCAGGACGCCCTCAACGGAACCCTGGTATCCGTGGACGGCGGACGCCGGACCGCGATGACGGCCACCAACGCCACCCCGGTGCACCTGCTGGTGTACTGGGTGGGCCTCGACGGCCTGCTGTACGGCCGCAACCCGCGGACCGGCAAACTGGCCGCAGGGTATCCGGGCCAGGTCCTGGAGCCCGGGGCGACCATCACCTGGACCACCGTCGACCCGGCCGACTGCTTCGTCGCCAAGGTCGGGTACTCGGGCGCCTTCGTGACGGCCTGGCGGGCCGGTGAGGCCAACGCCGCCGTCACCATCACCGACCGCGAGCTGCTGGACCCGGACGACATCGGGGAGACCCCCGTGCCGACCGGTTCCGTCCTCGTCCCCCCGAACGGGCCGAGGGTCCTGGTGGGGGCGGGAGTGCTGCCGAACGGCAACTCCGTCACCCGTGAGCAGTTCTGGCAGCGTCTTCCGGAGTCCTACAGCCTCGCGGCGGGGGAGGAGAAGACCGTCAACCACACCCAGACGCAGGGGATGCAGGAGACCTCGTCGGACAGCAAGACGGTGTCGGCCTCGGTCAGCGCGAGCGCCAGCGCGGGCTGGGGCCCGTTCAGCGCCTCCGTCAACGCCTCCCTGAGCACGTCCTCGACCAAGTCCCAGCAGGTCAGCGTGTCCACGCAGACGACGGGCTTCACGTCGAACCAGTACACCAACGACACCTCGCACGGGTGGATGTGCCTGTTCTGGCAACTCATGGACACCCTCACGGTGTTCGACGGGACGGGCACCCCGGTGGCCTCGGTGGTCTCGGCCAAGGGGCCCTCGGTCGTCTGGGGCCCGGTCGACGTGGACAAGCTGGTCGACGGGGAGCCGGCCGACGATGCGCCGAACGCCGGTGCTTCGAACGCCGGTGCTTCGAACGCCGGTGCGTTGAACGCCGGCGCCGCACTGCGGGACGACGTGCCGGAGATCGTCGCGGTCCGGGCGGCCGCCGAGCCGGTCCGGTCACCCGGGCCGGGGCGCTCGTTCCCCGGCTAGGACCGGGCGGAGGAGCCGACGGACCACCCGTCCCGCGTGCGGGTGCACCTACCAGCAGCCGGAGGAGATCATGGCGACAGAGGGCGTTCGCCCCTTGGGTGTGACCCCGGGCGGAGGGTACCCGGCGATCATCGAGGTGGCGCAGAGACCGGACGGCTCGTTCTCCTGGGCCAACCTGAACATCGTGGCTGGGCGGCGGATCGAGCCCGGCATCATCAGACCCGCCCCCTTCCCCGCGCTGACCGGTGGCCTCTCCGTCATCGCCTGGGGAGTGGACAGCCGGCGCGTCTACTACGCGGACACCGACGGCGCCGTCGTCGAGCTGGGGTGCAACGGAAAGGGCTGGGAGTACCGCAACTTCACCAGCGAGTTCGCCGCACCCGCGGCCGCGTGGAACAGCCCGTTCGCCGCGGGCGGGTGGCGGTCCGGGAAGATGAGCGTCTACTACGTGACCGAGAACCGGGAGCTCGCCATCCTGCTGTTCGACAGCGGCTGGCAGCTCGGCGTCGACAGCTGGCACCCCAGGGCGGCCCCGGGGCGTCCGCTGGCGGCCCTGCAGAACGGCAGAGGCCGGTTCGCCTACTACTTCGACGACGACAACCACCTCAGAGAGGTGGAGGAGTTCGGGACGAGGAAGGCCCAGGGCACCGATCTCACCGACTTCGCGAAGCTCCGCCCCGCCTCCCTGCTCAGCGGGATGGCCGCCGTGGGCTGGGGCGAGGACTCCCGGCGGATCTACTTCGGGGACGCCCAGGACAACCTCATGGAGGCGATCGGCTACGGGGACTCGGGGAACAGGTGGTCCTCGCAGGACCTCGGCGGACTGGGTGCCAAGCGGCTCGACGGCGGAAGTCCGCTGGCGGCCGCGACGACCGGGGATGCCCTCGGCGGCGTCGCCATGTGGTGCCAGCAGTCCAAGCCGATCTGGCTGGCCCGGGAGGGCGGCTGGTCGAGCGAGGAGATCTACACGACCGAGGAGGGCGTCCGGCCGGTGGTGTCCGCCAACAGCTCCGTGGCGTGCGCGGTGTCCGCCTCCCGCCAGCCCTGGGTGGCCTTCGTGAGCGAGGACGACCACCTCTGCCTGTGGAGGGGGCCGGAGCGGGACTGGTCGTGGTGGGACCTCACCGCCGAACTGGGCCTGCCACCCGTCGCCAGGGTCGCCGCGCAGGGGCCACTGGCCCTGGCGCACACCGAGGGCGGTCCGCGCGTCTACTACCTGACCGACGAGCCCGAGTTCTGACGGCCACGGGAGTCCACCATGCGCATGAACGAGACCTATCGGATGGCCCTCGACGGGACCCTCGCCTCGCCCGGCGAGGAGAGCACGGCCGAGATACTCTTCTTCAACGACCTCTCGGTCCCCCTCGACGTCTTCTACGTCGACCACTCCGGCAACCTCTGCGGGCGCGCCGGCGGGGCGTGGACCGCGGGCCGGCCCGGTCTCCTCCTGGAGCCGGACGGAGGCAACCTCCTGCTCTCGGGCGACTGCTGGGCGCACAGCTACTGGCTGGCCAAGTCCCACTACTCCGGGGCCTTTGCCGCCGTCCTGCAGAACCTGCGGGGGAAGAGCACCGTCGCCTTCACCGGGGCGGACCTGCTGGACCCCAACGACATCGGACCGATCCCCGAGCCCACCGCCGACGTGCTCATTCCGCAGGACGGCCCCAGCGTCCTGGTGGGCACCGGGCGCGTCCAGCACGGCACCACGTCCCGCAGCCCGGTGGAGCTGCCGGCCGGCGACCAGGCGGGGCTCGGCGTCGCGGTCACCCGCGAACAGTTCTGGCACTGTACGGGGGACTCCTACAGCCTCGCACCCGGCGAGACCAGGACCGTCAGCTACACCGTCACCCAGGGCATGCAGAACACCAGCTCGGAGACCGAGACCACCAACGCGTCCGTCGGCGTGAGCGCCAGCGCGGGCTGGGGCCCGTTCAGCGCCTCCGTCTCCGCCTCGCTGAGCGAGTCGTCCACCAGCAGCCAGCAGCTCACCGTGTCCTCCCAGTCGACGTCCTTCGTGTCCAGCACCTACACGAACCTCGGCGACCACTCGGAGCTGAACCTCTTCTGGCAACTGACCGATGTCGCGACCGTCTACGACAAGGACGGCCTGCCGCTGGCCTCGGTGGTCTCGGGCGAGGCCCCGGCCGTCGTCTCCGGCCCCTGGGCGGTCCAGGTGATCGAGAAGTCGAACAGGAGGAAGGTCGACCGCAAGGAGCGCCACGACCGGCTGCCCCGCGAGTGAGCCTGCCGGCCGACGGGCCGTCACGCGGGCCGTCGCCGTCGGGTTCGACAAGCTCCAGACCTGGATCGCCAAGACGAAGGCTTGGCGGGATTCCCAGCCCGCACCGGCGGCCCCGGGCCCGCCGGACCGTTCCTACCACCGGTGGCTGACATGCCGCTCGACCAGTTCATGAAACCGTGTCCGGGGGGATACGAGATCCAACCCGCCGACAAGATGAGCCTCGGCACCCTGGGGGCGTCCGTCATCTGGGACGGCAAGTGGGTGGCCATCACGGCCGGCCACAACGTTGATGCGGTCGGGGCGCCGGTGTACCAGCCCTCCTGGGTCGCGAAGGGCCGCAGTGCCGTGCACGTCATCGGACGGGTCGCCGGGAAGTCGCGCTGGGTCGCGTACCGGAGCCTGACGGAGTACCTGAAGCGCCGTGAGGACATGCTGTACGACTTCGCATGGATGCTCGCCGTGGTGGGGGAGACGACCTCGACCATTCCGGGAATCTACAAGGAAGCCGTTCCGCTGCGGACCCGGGCCGCGAAGCTCGGGGAGGAGGTGAGCTGGCTCGGCAAGAGCACGGGCGACGTCCAGCGCGGACGGGTGGCCGACGACGACTTCTGGGTTCCCTACCCGGAGGACGACGGGAGCCTCACGGCCCTGGGCCCCTGCCTGAAGATCGACGGTGCCACCGGTCAGCGCGGGGACTGCGGCGCCGCCATCGTGGCCGAGGACGGTCCCCAGGTCGTCGGCGTCTACTGCTTCGCCGCGCAGAACAAGAACTTCATCGTGGCGTCCAAAATCCCCTCCTCCGCCCAGGAGTTGGAGCAGCGGAGCACCGAGGTCGTCGGGATGCAGAGGGTCGTGGACAGACTGGCCAAGCTGAAGGGCCTGGGGTTCGGCACCGGTCCCTGAGCGGCCGGACAGGGTCTGACAAAGCACTACTGGAACGCGCTGGTGTCGATCACCGAGACGGCGTTCGAGCCGCGGTCGGTGACGTAGGCGTGGCGGCTGTCCGGAGCCACCGCCACCGCGTCCGGGAGGCCGCCGACGGGGACGGTCGCGATGACTTCCTTGGAGGTGGTGTCGATCACCGAGACCGTGCCCAGGGCGAATTCGGTCACGTAGGCGCGGCGGCCGTCCGGGGCCACCGCCACGTCGGTGGCAATACTGCCGCTGCCCTCGGTGGGAGTGGCAATGGGGATGGTGACGGACACCTGGTCGGTACTGGTGTCGATCACCGACACCGTGCCCGAGCCGTCGTTGGGGACGTAGGCGCGGCGGCCGTCCGGGGTCACCGCCACCGCGCCGGGGAAGACGCCGACGCCGATGGTGGCGGTCACCTGGTCGGTAGTGGTGTCGATCACCGACACGGAGTTCAGCCCGCGGTTGGCGACGTAGGCATGGCGGCCGTCGGGGCTCAGGGCCACCCCGTTGGGGCTCAGACCGACGGTGATGCCGGCGATCACCTGGTTGGTGCTGGTGTCAATCACTGACACGCCGCCCATGGGGCTAGTGGTCACGTAGGCGCGGCGGCCGTCCAGGGCTACCGCCACTCCGACGGGGAAGGTGAGCCCGGGGATGGTGGCGGTCACCTGCCCGGTGCCGGTGTCGATCACCGACACGGAGTTCGAGTTGAGGTTGGTGACGTAGACGCGGCGGCCGTCCGGGGTCACCGCCACCCCGTGGGGACCCTGGCCGACGGGGACGGTGGCGGTCACCTCGTTGGTGTCGATGTCGTCGATCACCGAGAGCACGTTCGCACCGCCGCCGGTGACGTAGGCACGGCGGCCGTCCGGGGCCACCGCCACCCCGGCGGGGGCGGCGCCGACGGGGACGGGGGCGCCGGTCACCTGGTCGGTCGCGGTGTCGATCACCGAGACGGTGCCCGAGCCGGCGTTGGCGACGTAGGCGCGGCGGCCGTCGCGGGTCACCGCCACCGCGACGGGAATGGCGCCGACGGTGACGGGGGTGCCGGTCACCTGGTTGGTCGCGGTGTCGATCACCGAGACGGTGCCCGAGCCGGCGTTGGCGACGTAGGCGCGGCGGCCGTCGGGGGCCACCGCCACTCCGGCGGGGTTGGTGCCGACGGGGACGGGGGCGCCGGTCACCTGGCCGGTTTCCGTGTCGACCACCGAGACGGAGTCCGTTTCGGAATCGGTGACGTAGGCCCGCAGGCCGTCGGGGGTCACGGCCACTGCGCGTGGGTTGGTGCCGACCGCGATCGGGCTGCCGACCACCTGGTCGGTACCGGTGTCGATCACCGACACGGAGGCGGAGCCTCCGTTGGTGACGTAGGCCCGCAGGCCGTCGCGTGTCACCGCCACTGAGCGCGGGTTGGTGCCGACCACGATCGGGCTGCCGACCACCCGGCCCGTGCCGGTGTCGATCACCGAGACCGTACCCGAGCCGGCGTTGGCGACGTAGGCCCGGCGGCCGTCGCGGGTCACCGCCACCGCGACGGGGTCGGTGCCGACGGGAATGGGGGCGCCGACCACCTGACCGGCCCCCGTGTCGATCACCGACACGGTGCCCGCATCGACGTTGGCGACGTAGGCCCGCAGGCCGTCGGGGGTCACCGCCACGCCACGCGGATTGCTGCCGACGGGAATCGGCGTACCGACCGCGTGGCCGACGCTGATCGTGATCACCGACACCGTGCCCGAGCCGGAGTTGGCCACGTAGGCGCGGCGGCCGTCCCGGGCCACTGCCACCCCGGCGGGGCCGGCGCCGACGGTGACCGTGCTGATGGCCGACCCGACCGGGGACGCCCCCGACCCGGCTGTCGAGCCGGTGCTCCGGCCAGGGTCGCGCCGGCCCAGGTGATCGAGAATGCCCACGGCAACCTCCCACATCGATCCTGTCCTGCGCCCCGACCGCCGCTCCTTCAGGATGGCCGCCCCCGCTGGTGCCCGCCATCCGGGTGAAAGGCGGCACCCGGCACCTGCCGAGGGGGGCCACGTTCAGCCAGGAGGACGGGCGTGGGGTGGCACCGCGGTCGGATGCCGTCGCCCCGGGTCGCTGCGGGCTCGTATGGTGGTGGGGCGGCCGAAGCCAGTTGCGATGGTTTCGGCCGCCCCTCTCGGTGCTCGTCGCCACCCGCCCGGGGTCAGGCGAGCCTGCGACGCAGCCACCAGGCACTGAAGCCCGTCAGGCCGGCCGTGAGTGCGAGGAAGATCGCCGTCTCGTACCACTGGAAGGCCCAGTAGCGGTCAGCAGGCTGGTAGGTGACCGTCACGTGCAGGTCGGCGTCGGCGAGGCAGGCGTCGTGGGTCGCCGCGTCCGAGACCTTCGCACAGGGCTGGGTCGCCATGGTGAGCGCTTGACCGGACGAGGTCCTGACCGGTTCGGCCCCGGAAAGGACCCAGGCGCCGGGTACGTTCAGGTCCGCCACGAACGGGGCGGTAGGTGTTCGGTTCGTGAACCCGATGAGCGACGCGGACTTCATCGCCTCGGAGGTCAGTGCCACGTCCCCGCGGACGGGCGACTCCAGGTGCGGCCGAACCGCCAGCGGCACGAGGACCTGGACGGCGGCGAAGACCGCCAGCGTGGCTGCCATCGCGGGCACGCTGCGCCGGATCAACAGGCCGACACACGTTCCGAGGGCCACTGCGAAGACGGCGTAGCCGAGCGGCACGATGCCTCGTGCGCCGAAGAGCAGCGCGTTGAAGCGGTTGTTGTTGATCCGGTCGAGCGGACCGGCGAGCCAGGACACCAGCAGGCTGAGCAGTCCGGTGGTGGTCACGGCGGCCAGGCCGATGACCAGGAGCTTCACCGTGAGCCAGCGCGTGCGGGTGATGCTCTGGTTCCAGATCAGCCGGTGCGTGCCCGTTTCCAGCTCGCGGGCGATCAGGGGCGCGCCCCAGAAGGCCCCGATCAGGCCCGGTACCAGGAGTACGAGGCCGCTGCCGAGGTAGTACGGGACGCTGTACCGGGTGGTCAGCTGGGACATCGGCGAGCAGCCGCCGCCCGGGCAGTCGGCCAGGGCGCTGCTGTAGGCGTCGTGAAGCTGGAAGCCGCTGATCAGCAGGTAGACCGCGACAGCGGACAGGCCGGCCGCGGTCACCAGCAACTGCGTGCGGAACTGACGCCAGGTCAGCCAGATCATCGCTGCATCTCCAGCACGGGTCGGTGGTCGGCGCCGAGGGCGCCGGCCCGGGTCATGTAGGACAGGACAAGGTCCTCCAGGGCCAGCGGTTCCATCACCCAGGACGGGTCCTCAACGGCCGCGTCGGCGCGCACGACGAAGGTGCTCTGCCGGTCGGTGTGGTCGGCCTGGACGACCTGCATGCCCGCGGGCAGCGTGTCGGCCTCGCGGCGGGCGGTGGTGAGCCGGAAGTGGGTGGCCAGCAGGTCGTCGATCTCGCCGACGGCCTGGACCCGGGATGCGGCCAGGACGATCAGGTGGTCGCAGACCCGCTCCAGATCGGAGACGAGATGCGAGGAGAGCACAACGGTCGCCTCGGTCTCGGCCACGAACTCCATCAGGCTCTGCAGGAACCCGCGCCGGGCCAGGGGGTCGAGCGCCGCGACGGGCTCGTCGAGCAGTAACAGGTCGGGGTGCTTGGCCACGGCGAGGGTCAGTGCCAGTTGGGCCCGCTGACCGCCGGAGAGCCGGCCGGCCCGCTGCGCGGAGTCGAGGCCCAGCTGCCGGATCCGGCGCTCGGCCAGCCCGGCGTCCCAGCGGGGGTTGAGCTCGGCGCCCAGGCGCAGGTGGTCGGCGATCGACAGCGCGGTGTAGGTGGGAGTGTCCTGGGCGACGAAGCCGACCCTGGCCATCTGCGCGGTGGTGGACGCGGGGCGTTCGCCGAGGACCTCGATGCTGCCGGAGGTCGGGGTGAGCATGCCGCAGGCCAGCTGCAGCAGGGTCGACTTGCCCGCGCCGTTCGGGCCGACCAGCCCGACGACCCGCCCGGCTGGCACGCTCAGCGTGCAGTCGGAGAGCGCCTGGCGTCGGCCGTAGCGTTTGCCGAGCCCTCTTGCTTCGATGATCGCGGTCATTTCTCCTCTTCGGTGGGGCTGCGAAAGGTGTTGAGGAACAGGGCCTCGATGCTCTCCTCGTCCAGTCCGGCGCCGCGGGCTTTGGCGAGCCAGCGCTGCAACTCCTGGCGCAGGGGCTGGTGCTCGGATCGCTGCGTGTCGCCGAGGGTGCCGGTGACGAACGTGCCGACCCCGGGCTTGGGGGAGACCAGGCCCTCGTTCTCCAGCTGCCGGTAAGCCTTGAGCACGGTGTTGGGGTTGATCGCGACCTTGACCGCGACGTCCTTGACCTTCGGCAGGCGGTCCCCCTCGGACAGGAGACCCAGCCGTAGGGCCTGTCGTACCTGGTGGACCAGCTGCATGTAGGGCGCGACACCGGACCGGGCCTCGATGTGAAACTCGATCACCGTAACCTCATTTATCTAGCTTCCTAGCACTATAGGACTAGAGAACTGAGGGCCTGTCAAGTGAACTGATCGACGGCCCGAGCACCTTGGCTGGACCCTGATGTGCGGCCGCATCCCGGAGCGGTGACCGCCCTTCCCCTCGCGCGCCGGGTGGTCAGGCCTCGTCGAGGTGGCGGCGCTGGTCCGGGGTCAGGTCGAGGTCGACCGCGTCCAGGGACTCGTCGAGCTGGGCGACCGTGGTGGCGCCGATCACCGGGAGGACCGGGTGCTCGCCGCCGAGCAGCCAGGCGAGCACGACCTGCCCGGCGGTGGCACCGGTCTCGGCCGCGACCTGGCGCAGGGCGGCGAGCTGGGCCGCCGCACCCGGGTGGTCGTACTGCGGGGGGATCGGCTTGGCCCGGTCCGTGTACGCGCCGGAGAGCAGCGGGGTGTAGGCGAGCAGGGTGAGACCGGGCTCGGTGCGGGCGTAGTCGAGGAGTTCGGGGGTGACGTGCTCCTGGGTGGGGAAGCGGGCCCCGGCCGCGGGCCGCAGGTAGGTGTACCGCTGCTGGACGCAGGTGTAGCCGGCGACGCCGCGGGCCCGGGCGGTGGCGCGGGAGCGCTCCAGCCGCCAGGTCAGCTGGTTGCTGATGCCGAGCAGGTCGGTGACGCCGTCCCGGGCGAGCGCGCCGAAGGCGTCGACGGTCTCCTCCAGCGGCACCGAGCGGTCCTCGATGTGCCCGTAGAGCAGGTCCACCCGGTCGGTCCCGAGACGCGTGAGACTGCCTTCGACGCCGGCCCGGATCGCCTGCGCGGAGAGGCCCTCGGCATTGGCCGGCCACTCGCCGGGCCCGGCGGGCCGGGCTCCGACCTTGGTCGAGAGCACCACCTCGCCGCGCGCGTCACGGTCGGCCAGCCAGCTGCCGAGCATCAGCTCGCTCTCACTGCCGGTCGCGCCGTCGATCCAGAAGCTGTAGCAGTTCGCGGTGTCGACGAAGGTGCCGCCGCGCTCGACGAACCGGTCCAGGACGGCGAACGAGCCCGCCCGGTCGACCTTGGTGCCGAACGGGAGGACGCCCAGGCAGAGGGCGCTGACCAGGGGCCCGGGGGTGCCGTCCGCACGGCTGCCGAGGGTACGAAAACGCATGGTTCCTCCAGGGACGGGAGTGGTGGGGGGGGGTGCCCTCGAAACCCTGCCAACTGGACCGCACTCCAGGTCAAGCGGCGGCCGGACGGCGGGGCACGGGCCACCGGCGATGGCATGATCTCCGGCATGACAACCGACACCGCGCCCGACCCGGCTCCCGCCGCCGCCTCGGGGGAGGGCGCCGCCGCACCCGCGGACCTGACGCCCGCTCAGGCCGTCGCGCGGTCGGGCTTCAGCCTGGACACCCTGCGCTACTACGAGCGGATCGGCCTGCTGGGCACGGTCGGACGCTCGCACACCGGGCACCGCAGGTTCACCCCGCACGACCTGGAGTGGCTCGCTGTGCTGCGGTGCCTGCGCGACACCGGCATGCCGATCGCCGAGATGCGGCGCTTCGCCGGACTGGTGCGGGAGGGCGAGGGCACCTTCGCCGCGCGGATGGCGCTGCTGGAGCAGCACGACGCCCAGGTGGAGGAGCAGATCGCACACCTGCGACGCCAACAGCAGCTGATCCACGCCAAGATCGCGTTCTACCGCTCCGCGACGGCCGACCAAGCGTCCGTCGGGTCCGACCCGGTGCCCTCCGGTTCCGACCCTGCGCCCGCCGGCTCCCGTTCTTCGTGAACGGCTGCCGGCGCCGGTGGGCCGCTGACATACTCGGCCCATGCCTGAAGAGGTGGGGCCCGAGCGGACATCGCCGGGCGGGCGGCTCGGGCGGCTCGGGCGGCTCGGGCGGCTGGGGCGGCTCGGACTGATCGCGGCCCTCGCCGCGTTGGTGGTCCTCGTGCTCGGGATCCTGTACGCCGACAGGAGCGAACCCGGCCGGGTGGACGCGCGGATCCTGGCGGTGGTGGACGGCGTGGGCCCGCCGTGGCGGTACGTCGCGCTGGCGCTGGACTCCCTGGGGGAGCCGGTGGGAGCCACGGTGCTGGTCGCGGCCGCGGTGACGGGCTGTCTGCTGCTCCGGCGTCCTCGCGCAGCGGTGTTCCTGGTCGCCGGCGTCGGCATCACCGTGGGGGCGACGACGCTGCTCAAGCACCTGGTGGGACGCACCATCCACGGCGGGTTCCTGTCCTACCCGAGCGGGCACACCGCCTTCGCCACCGCGCTCGCCCTCGTGGCGGCGATGCTCGCGACCCGCCGCCGACGCCGCCGGGGCCGAGACGGGCTCGGCCCCGGCAGGACGGCCGGGACCGTGCTCGTGCTCGCCGCGGCCCCGGTGGCCGGGGCCGCCATGGGCTGGGCGGAGGTCGCTCTGGGCGCGCACTACCCGACCGACACCCTCGGCGGCTGGTGCACCGCGCTGGCGGTGATACCGGCGACCGCCTGGCTGGTCGACCGGACGGCCGACGCCGTCCGGCGGGAGCACCGCTGACGTCACACCATCCGACCCGCCCCGACCCTGACATGACATGACATGACGTCACATCGCTTGGCGCAACGCCATGGTCACGCGAAGCGGCGGAACACGGGCTTCACCGGCCGCCCGCCGGTCCAGGGGGTGGGGTCGGCGGCGTCCAGCGCCTTCCGGTACACGGCACAGGCCCGGGCCACCACGTCGACGGTGCGGTCGATGTCGGCATCACCGAGCGCGCTGCTCACCACGAACGACGGAGCCAGCACCCCGCCCGCGAGGAGCCGGCGCAGGAACAGGGTGCGGTACCGCTGCGACGCCTGCCCGTTCTCGTCGAGGGTGGCGAAGACCAGGTTGCTGGCCCGGCCCCGGAGGACGAGGTGGTCGCCGACGCCCGCGCAGGTGGCGGCCTCGCGGACACCGGCGGCCAGCCGCTCGCCAAGGGCGTGCAGCCGGGCGGTGATGCCCTCCTCGGTGTAGGTGGTCTGCACGGCCATCGCGGCGGCCAGCGAGTGCGTCTCCGCGCCGTGCGTGGTGGACAGCAGGAACACCCGGTCGCCGGAGTGGCGCAGCCCGCCCAGCTCCATCAGGTCCCGGCGCCCGGCCAGCGCGGAGACGGCGAACCCGTTGCCCAGTGCCTTGCCGAAGGTGGAGAGGTCGGGGACGACGCCGTACAGGCCCTGGGCGCCCGCCTCGGACCAGCGGAAGCCGGTGATCATCTCGTCGAAGACCAGGACGCAGCCGTGCCGGTCGGCCAGCTCGCGCAGGCCGGCGAGGTACCCGGGCGGCGGTTCGGTGTGGCCGGCGGGTTCGAGGATCAGACAGGCGATCTCGTCCCGGTACCGGGTGAGCAGCTCCTCCGTGGCGGCCAGGTCCCCGTAGGGGAACGCCACGGTGAGCTCGGTGGTCGCGGCCGGAATGCCGGCGGACATCGGCGTGGTGCCGATGAACCAGTCGTCGACGGAGAAGAACGGGTGGTCGCCGCAGACGGCCACCCGCGGGCGCCCGGTGGCGGCGCGGGCGAGCCGTACGGCGGCGGTGGTGACGTCGGAGCCGTTCTTCCCGAACTTCACCATCTCGGCGGTCGGTACGGTGGCCAGGAAGTGCTCCGCGGCCTCGACCTCCAGGATGGACGGCCGGACGAAGTTGCTGCCGCGGTCGAGTTCCCGCCGGACGGCTTCGAGCACGCGCGGGTGGGCGTGGCCGAGGCTGACCGACCGCATGCCGGAGCCGTACTCGATGTAGCGGTTGCCGTCGATGTCCCACACGTGGGGGCCGAGGCCGTGGCTGATGACCGGGGCCAGGTCCTCGGGGTACTGATCGTCGCCCTTGGCGTAGGTGTGCGCGCCGCCGGGGACCACGGCGTGCAGCCTCTCGTTCGCCGTCCGCGACCGGGGCAGGGTGAACTCCTCGCTGTTATCGGTGCCCACGCCGACCTCACCGCCCCCTGTGTCGGAGGACCTCGGCGAGGCTCGGTGCCTCGCTGTCCCGCTTGGACATCGAGGTGACCGGTAGCGGCCAGGGGATGGCCAGCTCCGGGTCGTCGAAGGCGATCGTGACGTCCTCGGCCGGATCGTGCGGGCGGTCGATCCGGTACGAGACGTCGGCGGTCGCGGTCAGCGCCTGGAAGCCGTGCGCGCAGCCCGCCGGGACGTACAGGGTCACCTGGGTGTCGCCGGACAGCTCGAAGAAGGCCCGGTTGCGGTAGGTCGGCGAGTCGGGCCGCAGGTCCACGACGACGTCGAAGACCCGGCCGGAGGAGCACCGGACGAGCTTGGACTCGCCGGCGCCGGAGCGCAGGTGCAGGCCGCGCAGCACGCCCCCGACCGAGCGGGACAGGCTGTCCTGGATGAAGGCGTCCGGGTCGAGGCCCACCGAGCGGACCACGTCGGCGTCGAAGGTGCGGCAGAAGAAGCCGCGTTCGTCGGCGAACGGTGTCGGTTCGAACAGGTACGCGCCGGTGATCGCCGGGACTTCGGTCGCTTTCATGGAGCCTCCCGCTGGGCGTGTGCATGGGCATGGGCGTCGGCGTGTGCAGGGGCGCCGGCGTGGGTGTGGCCGGCCGCCGGGAACAGGGCCGCGGTCAGGGCGGTGAACTGCTGCTCCAGGTGCCGGGCGGCGGCCAGGTTCCGCTCGGCGAGGGTCCGCCGCAGCTCCGCCGACCGCTTCTCCAGGTCCCGGAACTGCTCCAGCAGCCGGTCGGCGTCGACCTCGCGCGCCGGGTGGCAGTACGCGCCGAGGCCCATCCCCGCCATGAGCGCGTCGCTCTTCGCCGCGTAGCAGAGCGCGAGCACCGGCGTACCGGTCTTCAGCGCGCAGATCAGGTTGTGGTACCGGACCGCCACCACGCTGTCGGCGGCGGCCATCTCCGTCATCAGGTCGGCCAGGGAGGACGGCTCGGCGGCGGTGACCAGCGGCGACTCCACCGCGTCGAGGATCGCGGCGACCACCGACGTGTCGCAGGCGTCGCCGGTGAGCAGCCGGACCGGCCTGCCCTCCTCGACCAGCGTGCGGACGAACCGGATCGTCCCGTCCAGGTAGCGCCGGTGGATCTCCTCGGCCCGGGCGCGGTCGTCGTTGCCGCCGTGGAAGTCCATGACACCGACGCAGACCGGGCCCGGCGAGTCCGAGGGCGTGCCCGCCGACGGCGCCGGCAGGGAGAACGCGAGGTCCGGGTAGACCTCGTCGCGGGAGGTGTCCACACCCATCGCCCGCATCGCGTCGCGGGACGGTGCGTCCCGGTACGAGCGGTACGCGGCCAGCCGGGCCGACCAGCCCACCAGGGCCCGGGTCGGCCGGCTGCGGATCTCGGCGGCGCCGACGCTGACCAGCGCGACCCGGGTGCGCAGCAGCCGGCCGCTCGCGCAGAGCAGGAACAGCGCGTACGGGAAGCCCCACGGCCGCAGCGGCAGGGTGGCCTCCAGGACGCCCATGCCCGGCACGATCACCACGTCGTGCCGGCGCACCCAGGCGGCGGTGCGGACGGCGTCGACGAGCTTGCCCAGGCCCTTCGCCGCGATCGAGCCCGCCCGTGACGCGGTCCGGTACTCGGCGCGGTTCCAGTGCAGTCGCGTGGCGGGGATCCCGAACCGGGCCGTCACGGCCTCGGGCCCGCCGCACAGCGCGTCCACGACCGCGTCCGGGTGTTCGGCGCGCAGGTACCCGAGCACGGCCTCCAGCGACCCGTCGTTGCCGAGGTTGCCGGAGCCGAGCAGCCCGAACACCCCGACCCGCACCGGGTTTCGGTCGGTGGATGTCATGTCTGCCGCCCCTCGCGGCCGGCCACCAGGGCGTCGACGGAGACGGTGAGCTCGGCCGGGTCGACCGGGGCGCGGTCCTCGACCCGCTCGCCGGCGCCCGGCCGGGCCCGGCTGGTCAGCCACGCGGCCAGGTGGCGGTAGCAGGCGCGCCGGTCGGCCGAGGAGAGCGGCGCCCGGCGGAGCGCCGAGACGAAGCCCAGGACGTACTCGGCGAGCAGCCGGGGCGTCGGGTGCAGCGGGCCCGCCCGGCGCGGGTCCAGGTTGACGCACCGGGAGCGCTTGGAGGGGTTCGCCCGCTCGGCGCGGGTGGGGTGGTCGCGGCGGAAGTAGAGCAGCTCCGGCACCTGGTGGAAGGGCCCGTGCAGGCCGATCTCGGCGACGAAGGTGCGGTCCGCGTGGTGGTAGCTGTCCATCGGTTTCACCCGGCGCAGCACGTCGGCCCGCAGGACGCCGTAGAAGTCGTCGCCGCCGGGCTCGAACAGCATGCTGCGGAACCGCTCCGGGGCGTGCGGCGAGGCGGTGGCGAGCCCGTACGTGTAGGGGACCTTCACCTGGCCGTCGCCGTCGATGACCGCCTGGTCGGCGTGCGCGAGGATCACGTCCGGCCGCTCGTCCAGCGCCTCCACGCAGCGCAGCAGCAGGTCCCGGCCGTACAGGTCGTCGTGCGAGGCCCACTTGAACAGCTCGCCGCGGGACTGGGCGAACACGTGGTTGTGGTTCGGCGTGGCGCCGATGTTCCGGGGCAGCCGGAGGTACCGGATGCGGGAGTCCCGCGCGGCGTACCGCCGGCAGATGTCCGGCGTCGCGTCGGTCGAGGCGTTGTCGGAGATGATCAGCTCGAAGTCCTCGTAGGTCTGGCCGAGCAGGGCGTCGAGCGACTCGGCGAGGTACTCCTCGCCGTTGTACACGGGCAGCCCGATGGTCAACCGGGGTACGGCGGTCATGAAGTCCTCACTTCGGGGGTTTCGTCCGCTACTTCGGGGGTGGGGGCGCGGTGGTGCTCGCGTAGGGCGGCCCTCAGCTGCCACCACCACACGGCCGCGCCGCAGCCGGTCGCGGTGGCGACGCCCCAGGCGGAGCCGGCCGTGCCGGCCAGGGCGGCTCCGCCGAGCCCGCCGCCCAGGTAGCAGGCGGAGGCGAACAGCTGGCAGCGCAGGCTGCGCCGGGCCGCGGCGAGCGCGCGCAGCCCGGCCGCCGCGCCGCTGCCGAGGCCGGCGCCGGCGACGCCGAGGGTGGCCGGCACGATGAGCTCCGAGGACGCGTGCCAGACGTCGCCGAGGACGAGCTCGCCGATCCGGTCGGGCATCAGCAGCAGGGCGGCGCCCCACAGCAGCGCCGCGGCGGCCTGCCCGCCGCCCAGCCGGAGGCAGAACCCGCCGAGCCGGCGCGGGGCCTGCCGCAGCACCCGGGCCGCCTCCGCCACGGTGACCAGGGACAGCCCCATCAGCAGGGCGAGGAAGGGGCCGAGCAGGAGCTCGGCGCCCCGGACCGTCCCCACCGCGCCGACTCCGACGATCGCGCCCAGCCCGTAGGCCCGGAGCTGGCCGGCGGCGCTGAGGCTGACGTTCTCGGCCAGGTACCGGGTGCCGAGGTCGCGCTGCTCGCGGAGCCACCCGCGGGCCGCGGTCACCCGGGGCCGGATGCCGGACTGCAGGAATCCGTACCCGGCGGCCACCGCGGCGGCGGCGCCCCAGGCCAGCAGGAAGGCTGCCACGGTGTTCACGCGGGACGCCACGACCATGGCCGGGACGAGCGCGACGGCCTGCACGAGGTCGTTGGCGAACGCCTTCTGCCCCGCGCCGGCGGCGAAGAACGCGAACCGCCGGGAGTCCTGGAGCAGCAGCGCAGGCAGGGCGGCGCCGAGGCAGACGAAGGCGGGCCCGATCCGGCCGCCGAGGCCGAGCCCGATGAGCAGGCACCCGGCGCCGAGGGAGGAGCCGATGACGAGCGCCGTCCCCGACGATCGGGCCGCCGCCGTCCGCCAGGCCGCCTCCGGCACGCCGCTGAACCGCACCACGAGGGGGTCCGTGGCCAGCCCGCGGGAGACGTTGAGCACCAGGCCGTAGGTCAGCCAGGCCAGGCTGAACACGCCGAACGCCGTCACCCCCAGCGAGCGGGCCACGAAGGCGCCCACCGCGAAGTTGGTCATGCTGGAGACCGCCTGGTCGGCCAGCCCCCAGGACAGCCGGCCGGCGATGCCCCGGCCGCCGGACCGCCGGGCCCGCCCGGGCGGGCCCGGCGGCGCCGTCGTCCCCGTCGTCCCCGTCTCCTCGGTGGTCACCGGCGTCATGCCTTGATCAGCCCGGCGCCGTGCAGGGCGTCGGCCGCGGCGGCGACGGTGTCGAACGGCAGCCCGGACCGCTCGGCGACGTCCAGCAGACTGTGCTCGCCGTCGGAGAGGTTGAGCACCCAGAGCATGGCCAGCTGTGCCTGTTTGGCGTCGCTGCGGCCGCCGAGCGAGTCGTACAGCCCGCGCCGGCCCAGCTGCGGTTCGCCGTACGGGCTGAGGTTGAGGTACTGCCGGTTGCGGTCGAGGACGGCGAACGCCTCGCGGCAGACCGCGAGGGTGTCCGCCATCGCCTCCGGGGAGACGAAGTCCGGGTTGTCCGCCGAGGTGTGGTACTCGGGGTAGCCGGCGTACGGGGTCCGGGTGAGCGAGCCGACGCCGAGGTCGAACCCGGGCGAGCAGTACTGCCGCTCGTCGTAGCCGTACGGCGTGAACTCAGTGACCCGGTGCGGCCGTTCGGAGGTGCGCAGGACGTGCTCCAGCACCCGGTCGATCTCCGCGTCGCCGCGCCTGCTCTGCTTGTACGTCAGCTGCCCGCGGTCCCCGGCGCAGGCCAGCACCAGCCCGTGCCTGACCAGTTCCACCCGCTCCGCGTTGCGGGCCAGCCAGGTGATCGCCCCGATGGTGCCGGGCGCGAAGATGAACCGGTAGGTGTAGTACGGCGACCGCTGCGCCAGCTCCTGCGCGAGGAGGACCGCCACCGCGACGCCCGCCAGGTTGTCGTTGGCCAGCGACGGGTGGCAGACGTGGCAGGAGACGATCACCTCCTCGGCGACCTGCCCGGGGACGACGTGCTCGGCGTAGGTGAGGTGGCCGTCCGCGAGCGTGGAGTCGATGCGGACCTCGTACTCGCCGTCCGGCATCGCGTCCAGGGTTTCCTGGGCCAGGCAGAAACCCCACTCCGGCGTGTAGTAGCTGGTGCGGTACGGCACCCAGGTCGGCTGGTCGGGCAGGGTGTGCAGGTGCCCGCGCAGCTCGGACAGCGGCATGGTCGCCGCCACCGGGACGCTGTACCCGAGCACGTGCAGGCTGGACGCGGCGAAGTCGACGACCCGGCGGCCCGTGGTGTCGGCGATGTACGCGTCCCGGATGTTCCACTCCTGCGGCACCGTCCAGTCCAGCACCCGCGTCCCGGTCGGCACCTCGTGCACCTGCAGCGGGACGTACTCGCCGACGATGTCCAGGGTGGCGCGCACGCCGTCGCCGGTGATGCTCCGGCAGAGCGGGTACAGCCGCTCCACCAGCGCGTGCATCCGCTCGCCCGCCGTGGTCACCGGCGCCACCGCAGGGTGTCGTCGACGGTGCCGGCGCCGGACGCCGCGCGCAGCACGGCCAGTCGGGTGAAGCGCTGCTCGAAGGACTCCCGGGTCAGCCCGAACTCGCGGTAGGCATCGGCGAGTTCGAGCGCGCCCCGGTTCACCGTCCACTCGCACTCGAAGTCGGGGACCGCGGCCCGGA
This sequence comes from Kitasatospora sp. NPDC058170, assembly GCF_042883905.1. Taxonomy (NCBI): domain Bacteria; kingdom Bacillati; phylum Actinomycetota; class Actinomycetes; order Kitasatosporales; family Streptomycetaceae; genus Kitasatospora; species Kitasatospora sp. NPDC058170. The sequence goes on along the minus strand of NZ_JBHVUV010000006.1, from coordinate 150,528 downwards.
AGCGGGAGAAGTCCACCCGGTAGGAGCGGGGGTCGGCGCCGGCCTCCCCGGTGATCCGCACCTTCGAGCCCTCCACCGCCTCGGCGACCTGTTCGGCGATCTCGGCGACGGTGACGTTGTTGGTCTCGCTGCCGATGTTGAACGCCTCGTCGTGCACCGCCTCGCGCGGCGCGACCAGCGCGGCGGTGAAGGCCCGGGCGATGTCGGCGGCGTGCACCAGCGGGCGCCAGGGGGTGCCGTCGGAGAGCACCAGCACCTCGCCGGACAGCAGCGCGTGGCCCACCAGGTTGTTCAGCACGATGTCGGCGCGCAGCCGGGGCGAGTAGCCGAAGGCGGTGGCGTTGCGCATGAACACCGGGCTGAAGTCGCCGTCGGCCAGGTCGTGCAGGTCGTCCTCCACCCGCACCTTGGACTCCGCGTACGGCGTCACCGGGCGCAGCGGGGCGTTCTCGGCCACCAGCTCGTCGCCGCCGGCGGCACCGTAGACCGAGCAGGTGGACGCGTACAGGAAGCGCCGCACCCCGGCGTCGCGGGCCAGTTCGGCCAGCCGTACGGAGGCGTGGTGGTTGATGTCGTAGGTGAGGTCCGGCGCCAGCGAGCCCAGCGGGTCGTTGGAGAGCGCGGCCAGGTGGATCACGGCGTCCACCCCGGCCACGTGGTCGGCCGTGACGTCGCGCAGGTCCACCCGGTGCCCCGGCGGGTCGGCGGGCGCCGGGCCGAGGACGCAGTCCGCGAACAGGCCGGAGTCCAGCCCGACGACCTCGTGCCCGGCGGCCGCGAGGACCGGGGCCATCACGGTGCCCAGGTAGCCCTGGTGTCCGGTCAGCAGTACGCGCATGGTTCATCCCCCCAGATTGAGTGTGACTTTGGTGACCGCGAACGCCTCGGCGTAGCGCTCGTGGCATTCGATGCCGCGGATCCGCGCCAGCCCGAGGAACGCCTCCCGGTCGTACCAGGGCCGGTGGCGTTGCGAGGGGTAGTGCTCCTGCAACAGCCGGACCTTCCGCTCGGCGGTCTCCGGGGACAGCGGCTGGTACGCCACCGGGCGGCCGAGGTCGGCGTCCCACTTGACGATCTCGTAACCGAGCACGAGGTGGTCGCGGAACGCGGTGGTCACCAGCTGCGCCAGGCCGCGGTGGTCCTGGTGCGCGTCCTCGGTGCGCGGCGCGAGGACCAGGTCCGGCTCGCTGCGCCCGCGCAGTTCCTCGACCGCGGCCTTGGCCTCGTCCCAGTGCGCGGGCAGCCGGCCGTCCGGCAGCTTGAGCACGGTCAGGTTCAGGTCGGCGCCCGGGCAGAAGGCGGCGAGCGCGGCCCGCTCCTCCTGCTCCCGCTCGCCGCCGCCGCCGGAGAGCACCAGCGCCTCGACCCGCAGACCCGGCCGCGCGAGGCACATCGTCAGCAGCGTGCCGCCGGCGCCGATGGCGATGTCGTCGCAATGCGCCCCCACCGCGACGATCCGCTCCGGGTGCCCGGCCCCGAGCCGGATCACGCGGTCCTCACGCCGGAGCCGTCCTTCTCCCAGACGGCCCACGGGCGGTCGCCGCGGCTGTAGGCGGCGTCGAGCGCGGCCCGCTCCTTCACGGTGTCGGTCGGCTTCCAGAAGCCGCGGTGCCGGTGCGCCACCAGCCGGCCGTCCTTGGCCAGTCCGGCGCACCCGTCGGCGACCAGGTCCCCGTTCTCGGGGATGTGGTCGAAGACCTCCTGGCGGAGCACGAAGTAGCCGCCGTTCTCCCACAGCGGCAGATCGCTCACCGCGGTGATGCCCCCCACCAGGCCGTCCTCGCCCAGCTCCACGCAGTGGAACGACTGCTGCGGCGGCACCACCATCATCGACGCACCGGCGTCGCGCTGGGCGAACCGGTCGATCATCTCCGGCAGCGGGGCGTCGGTGAGCACGTCGGCGTAGTTGGCGAGGAACATCTCGTCGCCGTCCAGGTGGTGGCGCACCCGGCGCAGCCGCTCCCCGATCGGCGACTCGATGCCGGTCTGCGCGAACGTGATCGTCCAGGAGGCGATGTCGGTGGACAGCAGCTCGGTCCGCCCGCCCCGCAGCACGAAGTCGTTGGAGGTGGTCTCCTCGTAGTTGAGGAAGAAGTTCTTGATGTGCTGGGCCCCGTACCCGAGGCACAGGATGAACTCGGTGTGCCCGAAGTACGCGTAGTAGCGCATGACGTGCCAGATCAGCGGCCGCGGCCCGACCATCGCCATCGGCTTGGGCACGTCGTCGGACGTTCCGCTGCGCATCCGCAGCCCGTAACCGCCGCAGAACAGGACGACCTTCATCGCGTGACCTCGACAATGCTCAGTTCCGGGATGGGGAAGACCAGCCGGCCGCCCCAGGCGTGCACGAAGGACAACTGCTCGACCAGTTCGGCCCGCAGGTTCCACGGGAGGACGAGGACGTAGTCCGGCCGGTCGGCGGCGATCTGCTCGGGCGCCAGGATCGGGATGCGGGTGCCCGGGGTGAACCTGCCGTGCTTGTAGGGGTTCCGGTCGACCGTGTACGGGAGCAGGTCGGGCCGGATGCCGCAGTGGTTGAGCAGGGTGTTGCCCTTGCCCGGGGCGCCGTAGCCGACGACCGTCTCGCCGCGCTCGGCCGCGTCGATGAGGAAGCGCAGGAGGTCCCGGCGCACCTTGGCCACCCGGGCGGAGAACTCGGTGTACCCGGACAGCTCCTGCAGTCCGGCGGCCTTCTCCCGGTCCAGCACCTCGGCCACCCGCGCGGTCGGCTCGCCGGCCGCCTCGGCCGGCCGGGCCCACAGCCGGATGGAACCGCCGTGCGTGGGCAGCAGCTCGACGTCCACGAGGGTCAGTCCGCCGCTGGCCAGCGCCGCCGCCGCGGACGCCACCGTGTAGTACTGGAAGTGCTCGTGGTAGATCGTGTCGTACTGGTTCTCCTCGATCAGGGTCAGCAGGTGCTGCACCTCGATGGAGACCCAGCCGTCGTCGGCCACCAGGGCGCGCAGCCCCCGGGTGAACCCGACCACGTCGGGGATGTGCGCGTACACGTTGTTGGCCACGACCAGGTCCGCCGGGCCGTGCTCGGCGCGGACGGCCGCGCCGGTGGCCGGGTCCAGGAACGCCGTGAGCGTCGGCACGCCCTTCTCCCGCGCCGCGGCGCCGACGTTCACCGACGGCTCGATGCCGAGGCAGCGGATCCCCCGGTCGACCACGTGCCCGAGCAGGTAGCCGTCGTTGCTCGCGACCTCGACCACGAAGGCGTCGGGACCGAGCTCCAGCCGCCGGGCGGCGTCGGTGACGAAGGTGCGCGCGTGGTCCACCCAGGAGGTCGAGTAGGAGGAGAAGTACGCGTACTGCGTGAACGTCTCCTCCGGCGTGATCAGCGGCGGGATCTGCGCGAGCCAGCACTCGGTGCAGACCCGCAGGTGCAGCGGGTACGCCGGCTCCGGACGGTCCAGTTCGTCCGCGGCGAGGAAGCTCTCGCACGGCGGGGTCGCCCCCAGGTCGACGACGCTCCCCAGCGCCGTCGAGCCGCACAGTCGGCATCGTGTCATCTACTGCCCCCATTCCTGCCCGCGCGGGGTGCCCCGCCGCGAGCCAGCGTTTCCGTTCCCTACCGGCGGCGCACCGTCCGCGCCGCCGGACCGCCCCGCGATCGCGGTGCGGTACCCCTCCACCAGGCGCTCCAGCCCGACGGCCGGGCTGAAGGCCTGCTCGTACCGGCGCCGGGCCGTGCGGCCCATCTCCCGGTTGCCGTCCGGATCGGCCGTGACCCGGCGGATGCAGGACGCGAGCGAGGCGGCGTCGCCCAGCCGGTGCAGCAAGCCGGTCACCCCGTCCTCGACCAGCTCGACGAAGGCGCCGTGACCGGCGGCGACGGCCGGGACCCCGGCCGCCATCGCCTCCGCGACCACCAGGCCGAAGGTCTCCGGCGACATCGAGGGGGCCACCACGGCGACCGATCGCGCCATGGCCTCCCGGCACTGGGCCGGGTCGTACAGGCCGGCGTAGCGCACGTCGTCCCGGCCCGCCGCCCAGGCGGTCACCTCGGGTTCCAGCGGCCCCGCGCCGGCGACCACGAGCGGCACGCCGACCCCGCCGTCCGCGGCGAGCGCGTCCCAGGCGGTCATCAGCAGCCGCAGGCCCTTGGACTCCGCGAGCCGCCCGAGGAAGAGCAGGTGCTCGCCCGGGCCCGCCCGCCGGGCGCCCGGCTCGGGCACGAAGTTGTGCTTCACCAGCAGCCGTTCGGCCGGCATGCCGGACCGCACCAGGACGTCGCGCTGCGCCGCGGAGATGCAGAAGAACCGCTCCACGCCGGACCACCACCGCCGCCGGTTGACCGACATGCTGACCGCGAGCGGCACCGTCGCCAGCCGGGAGTTGCGGTAGCAGCCGTGCCGGACGGCGGGCAGCGCCACCGACGACCCGACGCACTCGGTGCACAGCCGGCCGTCCCGGTGCAGTGTGCCGGGCGGGCACACCTGGCTGTAGTTGTGCAGCGTGGCCACGACGGGCACGCCGGCGTCGGCGCAGGCGGCGACCACCGCCGGCGACAGCAGCGGGAAGACGTTGTGGACGTGCACCACGTCCGGCCGGTCGGTGCGGAGCCGGGCGGCGAGCTCCGCGCGGACCGCCGGGTTCCACGGCACCAGGAGCGGCACGGCGACCTTGCCGAGCAGGGAGCGGGCGGCGATGTCGTCGCTGCGCCGCTCGAACAGGTCGACCCGGTGGCCGGCCGCGCGCAGCAGCCCCACCTCCTCGTCGACGACCCGGTTCTCCCCGCTCGGCTGCGCCGAGGAGTAGCGGTTGTGCACCACGAGGACGTGCATGGTCAGATCACCTCCCGGTTGCGGTCCCGGCGCGGGATGCGTCGTCGCGGGACCGCGAGCGTGGTCAGGGGCGCGGCCTCGGCAGGTGTCGCGAGCAGCGAGGCGGCCAGGGTCAGGTGCAGCAGGTACGGCGAGGCGTCGCCGAGCCCGGCCTCGGTGTACGAGGAGATCGCGACGTAGCTGATCAGGAAGATCGCGCAGGCCCGCTCCAGCGAGGGCGGGCGCAGCAGGGCGACACCGCCCAGCGCGATGAGGATCGCCGCCACGAGGGCGATGCCGACCAGGCCCTGCTCGTTGTAGACGGCCAGCCAGCTGTTGTCGATCGGCAGCCCGCCGAACGACTTGTCGCCCAGACCGATGCCGAACGCCTCCTCCGGGATCGTCCGGGGCTGTGTCAGCAGGGCGTCCCAGACCTTGGCCCGGCCGGTGAGGTTGGAGAAGTTCTCCTTGCTCTGTCCGCGCATGAACCACGTCTCCAGCGCGGAGGCGAACGCCACCGCGGCCACCGTGGCGCACACCAGCGACCAGGAGAAGAACCGCCGGGCGGCGGCGCTGGTCAGGACGAGCGAGCCGATCGCCAGCGCCAGCCCGATCAGCAGGCCGATGGTGGCCGTCCTGGTGTGGGTCATCGCGAGCAGGACGAAGGTCGGCACGATGACCAGCGCCGCGCTCTTCCCGGTGGTCCGGCGGCCCAGCAGGAGCAGCACGGTGAGCCCGATGATCACCGCGGAGTACTGGCCGATCTGCGGCGGGGTGAGCGGCCACAGCGCGCCGACCAGGCGTCCGCCGTAGTACTCGGGCATGGCGGTGCCCGGTGAGATGACCAGGCCCGCGGCCACCGACCAGAGCACCGCGTAGTACATCCGGATGTGGGTGCGCACGAGCGTCAGGCTGCCGTCCCACCAGCGGCTGGTCAGCCACAGCGTGGCGACGAAGATGGCCAGCCGGGTGCAGCGGAACAGCGCGCCGAGCCCGACCTCCAGCTTCAGGCTGGAGATCACGCTCGGCACCAGCAACAGGGTGAGCAGGGACAGGAAGGCGCCGGCCCGCACGCGCAGCCGGAGGTTGAGCACGAGCGCCAGCGCGAACGCGGAGACCAGCGCGCCCATGGTGGCCATCTGGATGAGGGAGCGCGGCAGCCTGACGATGGTCTTCGCCCCGGCGGAGCCGAGCGTGTTGAGGCCCAGCAGCGCCCAGACGATCCAGACGGCCTTCGGCGTGCTGCCGTCGGCTCCCTGCCCGGCTCCCTGCCCGGCGCCCTGTCCGGCGCTCGGCTCGGCGCTCGGCCCGGCGCTCTGTCCGGCGCCGGGCCGCGTGAGCGCCGCGCCGGGTCCGCCCGCCGACCCGCCGCCGGTCCGGTCCGCGCCCATCTCAACCACCGGCCTGCGGGGTGAAGGTGCTGCCCGTGTCCTGCTGGTACGGCATGCCCTGCCACTGCGCGGAGTCGAGCCGCCGGCCCGGGTCGTCGACGACGAAGTTCCACGGTCCGCGGTAGGCGTTGTCGTGCCAGCGGTTGTCCTGCTTGAGGGTGATCGCCTCGGCCACCCGCTTGCCCTGGTACGGCGACCAGTCCGGATAGGTGCCGTAGTTGGCGAGCACCGCCATCCGGCCGCACGCCGCCGCGCACTTCACGACGGAGGTGTCGAGGGTGAAGCGGTTGTCGTGGATGTCCACCCGCTGGGTCTTCCACCGGCAGTCGGAGTAGAGCGGCGCGGTGTCGATCGCCGGCTTCGCGCAGCTCCGGGTGTCCTTCACCAGCAGGGTGCAGTAGCCGGTCGAGGTGTTGGCCGGGCTGTTGCAGAAGCGGTCGGCGTTCTCCCACAGGGTGATCCCGGACCAGTTGTCCTCCAGCAGGTTCCGGTCGATCTCGATCCTGTCCGTGCGGGCCGGGATCCGCGGTTCGCCGCCGGCCTCCGACAGGTACACCGCCGCGTAGGGGAAGTCGTCGCCGGCGGCGGCGTGCCGACGGCCCTCGACCCAGTCGTTGCGCCGGATCGTGTTGTTCCGGATGACGGCGTTGTAGCTGCTCTCGTACACCAGCGCGGCGCCGTCGTTGGACTCCAGCAGGTTGTCCTCGATGCGGAAGTCGTTGTTGTTGTTGTCCGCCCACAACCCGGCTCCGCGGTTGTCGTGCACCCAGTTGCCGCGGACGTCGGCGCCGTTGACGGCCCAGAACTTGATGCCTCCGGAGCAGCCGCAGCCCGGCTCCCGCTGCTCCCAGTCGTCGGTGTTGTTGCCCACGATCTCGTTGCCCTCGACCAGCAGGCCGGTGATGGAGTCGCCGGTCTTGTACGCGTTCATCCCGTACTGCCCGTTGTCGCGCAGGCAGCTGGCGCGGACCTGCTGGCGGGCGCCGGCCATCAGCCCGGCGCCGGAGTTGTGCTGGATCGTCGCGTGCTCGATCACCCACCCGTCGGCCATGTCGTGGTTGACCACGCCCTCGTCGTGCGGCGCGACGAAGCCCTGCACGGTCAGGTGGCGGATGGTGACGCCGGGGGAGGTGCCGCTGAACGCGTAGTTGTTGGTCTTCCGGCCGTCGAGCACCGCGCCCGGCGCGCCGAGGTAGGTGTCCCCCTCCTTGGTCATCACCTGGGCGTAGCGCTCCGGTTCGAGCGTGTGCGTGCCGGGGAGCAGCCAGAACGTGGTGTTCGGGGGGTTGCTCCTGGTCTTCGCGGCCAGGTCGCCGACCACCGCGGGGTCGACCGTCACCGCGCCCGCCGGGGCGCTGGCCGGCCCGGCGGCGGGATCGTCGCACACCCGGGCCACGGCCGCGGCCGTGCTCCCGGACGGCGGCGCGGTCGGCTCCGCCGGGGCGTCCGCCCCGTTCGTACAGCCGGTCGCCGCCAGCAGGGCCAGCGTCAGCCGCGCCACCGCCGGCACCCCCCGGCGCCGCCTCGTGATCCCCACCCGCCCCGCCCCCCTAGCCTTGGAACCGGAGCACGGTGGTGAACCCCTGCGTGCCGTCGGTGAAGCCGGTGCCGACCAGCGTGGTGGCGGGCTCCCGGCGTCCGAAGCCGGCCGAGTACCAGCCGAGCGGCGGGTCGCTCTCGCCGCGGTGCGCCCGCCAGGACAGCTCCCCGGGCAGGTCGAGCACCGCGGAGCGGTCCTCGCCGTCCCGGGTCCAGGTCAGCACGGCCCGGTTCCCCGTCAGGTCCGCGGTGACCGCCGGGCCGAGGTGGAACGCCAGTCGCACGGCTCCGCGCGGGCCGCGCACCGCGTCGACCACCCGCAGCTCCCGGTCGGCGGCGGTCAGCTCCACCCGGCGGCGGTGCACCGCGGGCCGGTAGCCGTCGTGCTCGGCACACCAGCGGGCCACCCCCTCCCCGGAGGCCTCCGCGACCAGGACGCGGCTGCGGGCGTGCCGGGTCCACAGGAACGGGCCGCCGGAGACGGACTGGTCCTCGCCGCCCAGCTCCAGGGTGTTGTGGCCCAGGGTCGACCGGAAGTACCGCCGCCACGCGGGCTGCCCGTGGTAGCAGTACGTCCCCGGGTCCGCGAGCACGTCGACCCCGTCCTGCCGGACCTCGACGGACAGCGCGTCCGCGTGGCCGTGCGCGGCGATGGACAGGAACCCGTGCGGGCCGCCGTCGCAGCGGCACCAGATCCCCGCCGGACCGCGCAGCACGGTCATCCCCGCGTCGGCGAAGTGGGCCGGCCGCTCGGCCGGGCGGGTCACCGTCCCGTTCCGCCCGTACGGCCGGACGAGCGCGGCCAGCAGTACGGTCCGCACATCGCCGCCGGTCACCGCCGGCCACCAGGCGAGGCGCCCGAACACGGCGTCCCCGGTGGCCAGCAGGGAGGCCCAGCGGTCGGTGCCCGCGCCGTCCACGACCAGCCCGTGCCCGTCGTCCGCGTCCCCCTGGCGCGGCGGCCGCAACCGGTCGTCCACGACGGCCGCGAGCGCGTCGGTCATCCGCAGCAGGACCAGCCGGACCGTCGCGGGGACGGGCACGGCGGCGGCGTCCGCCTCGGCCACCGCGGCCAGCCCGAGCTCCAGGACGAGTCCGTGGTACTCGGTGGCCAGTTCGCGGTTGAGGCCGGAGGGGAAGGTGTTGGCGCGCAGGTGCCGCTCCAGCGACCGCAGTGCGTCGGAGCGCCAGCGCGCCGAGGAGGGGAACCACCCGAACGCGCAGGCCGCGGCGAACTGCCCGGCCGCCTCGGCGATGACGTGGTTGTTCGCCGAGGACCCCCGGCTGGGGAAGGCGGCCAGCCAGCGCTGGTGGTGCCAGATCTGCTCCAGCGCCACCGGGTTGCCCTCGAACAGCCCGGCCGCGCCCGGCCAGCCGTCGAGCAGCCGGCGGACCCACACCCAGGACAGCAGCCGGATGCCCAGCTCGATCCCGCTGATCCAGTGCACGCCGCGCAGCGGCGGGTTGGCCGCCCACCAGGACCGCAGGTGCTCGGCCACCCGCTCGGCGTACCGCTCGTTCCCGGTGACGGCGTAGGCGGCGGCGAGCACGGTCAGGTACTGGTGCCGGGACGGCTCCCAGATCTGCTTGATGTCCCCGACCGCGTCCTCGTCCCGGTACGGCACGTCGAAGGCGTAGCCGGCCGGCGCCCGGCGCCCGGTCTTCGGGTCGAGCCACCAGTCCGGGGCGACCAGGTCGTCGCGGGACACCCCGAAGTACTCGGCCCGCCCGTCCATCAGCCGGTCCGCCTCGGCGACGAGCCGTTTCGCGGCCTCCGGCGGCACCGCGGCGATCGCCCCGGCGGGCAGCACGGCGGTGAACCGGACGCCGGTCACGTGCGGGCTGCGCGGCGGCGCCGACCGCCACCGCCGCCTGCGCACCGCGTCGCCCGCCCGGCCGCCGACCTCCCGCGGCCCCATCCGCGACAGCCGCCGCAGGTACCAGCCCGCGCTCATGGTCATCGCGGCCCCGCCAACGCCACCGGCGCCCCGGCGGCCAGCGAGGCCTGCACGGCGAGGGTGGCCGCCGTGGTGGCGGCCAGCGACTCCAGCGGCACCGGCATCGGCCCGCCGGTGCGCACGGCCTTGACGAACGCGGCCAGTTCGGCGGACTGCCCCTTGTCCCGGGCCTTGGGCAGGCGCGAGCTGACCCACCGCTTGGGGCCGTGCACCGAGGCGCGGACGAAGTCGTCGAGCTTCAGCACCTTGCCGTCCGCGACGAGGTCCAGCGTCTCCTTGGGGAAGCCGGGCGCGCCGGTGGTGACGTAGCTGAGGGTGGCGGTGGAGCCGTCCGGGTAGCCCAGCACGACCTGGAGGTCCTCGTTGCCGGCGGTGGCGACCGCGTACACCGAGACCGGGTCGGCCTCCAGCAGCCAGCTCGCCGTGTCGATGAAGTGCCCGCCCTCGCCCGCGAACCGGGTGCCCTCGGTGCCCTGGCGGAGGTACCAGCTGCCGTGCTGCAGCCGGCCCGCGTTGACCAGGTAGCGCAGGCTCGCCGGACCGCTCCGGGCGCCGAGCCTGGTCCTGGCCTCCCGCAGCAGCGGCGCGAACCGGCGGTTGAAGCCCACCTGCAGGCGGTCGTTGCCGGACTCCTCCACCGCCGCGAGCACCCCGGCCAGTTCCTCCTCGGTGAGGGCCAGGGGCTTCTCCACGAACACCGCCTTGCCGGCCAGCAGCGCCCGGCGGGTCAGTTCGGCGTGCGAGCTGTGCCGGGTGACCACGAACACCGCGTCCACCGACGGGTCGCCGAGCACGGCGTCCAGATCGGTGGTCGCCTGCGCGAAGCCGAACTTCCGCTGCGCGTTGGCCGCGGACAGCGCCGTCGTGGTGACGACCGTGGACAGCGTGACCCCGTCGCGCTGCGCCAGGTGCGGCAGCAGCATCGAGGTCGCGTAGTTCCCCGCGCCGACGAACGCCAGCCGCACCGGCGCCGTGGCGGACCGGGCCGGGGCGGGCGCCCTGTCGCCGCGGCGCACCGCGGGCACCGCCACCGCCGGGGCCTGCGCGCTCCGTTCCGCCCGCTCCTCCTCGGAGGGCTCGGGGTACCGGAACAGCACGGCCACGGCCTTCAGGTCGCCGTCCTTCAGCCGCCGGTACGTCTCGACCGCGTCGTCGAACTCGGCGACGTGGGAGACCAGCGGCTCCACGTCGACGCGGCCGCGGGCGAGGAGGTCGAGGAAGCACGCCAGGTTGCGGCGCTCGGTCCAGCGCACGTAGCCGATCGGGTAGTCCCGCCCCTCCAGCTCGTACTCCGGGTCGTAGCGCCCGGGGCCGTACGAACGGGAGAACCGGACGTCGAGCTCCTTCTCGTAGTAGGCGTTCCACGGCAGGTCCAGCTTGCACTTGCCGATGTCGACGACCCGGCCGCGGTCCCGGGCCAGATGGGCGGCCAGCTCGACGGGCTGGTTGCTGCCGCCGCCGGCGGCCAGGTACACCTGGTCCACGCCGTGCCCGTCGGTGAGCTCGGCGACGGCGGCCTCCACGGCCGCGGACCCGGGATCGCCGCAGGCCACGGCCCCCAGCCGCTCGGCGAGCTCGCAGCGCGCCGGGTCCGGGTCGGCCCCGACCACGCGCACCCCCGAGGCGGTGAGCAGCTGCACCACCAGCTGCCCGATCAGCCCGAGGCCGATCACCAGCGCCACCTCGCCCAGCTGCGGCTCGCCCTGGCGCACGCCCTGCATCGCGATCGACCCGACGGTGCCGAAGGCCGCGTGCCGCGGCGCGAGGCCGTCCGGCAGCGGGACGTAGAGGTTCCGCGGCACCCAGTTCAGCTCGGCGTGCAGCGCGTGCTCGTTGCCGGCGCAGGCCACCAGGTCGCCGACCTTCACGTCGTCGATCCCGGCGCCGACCTGCTCGACCACCCCGCACAGCGAGTAGCCCAGCGGGGTGTAGGAGTCCAGCTTGCCCATCACCTTGCGGTAGGTGGCGGGCAGCCCGTTGGTGGCCACGCTCTGCATGACCTTGGCCACCTGGTCCGGACGGGAACGGGCCTTGCCCAGCATCGACATGCCGGCCTCGGACACCTTCATGAGCTCGGTCCCGGTGGATATCAGGGAGTAGGCGGTGCGGACCAGCACGCCGCCCGGCTTGCACCCCGGCACGGGCACGTCGAGCACCGCCAGCTCGCCGCTCTTGTAGTTCTGCACAACCTGTTTCACCGAAGTCCCCTTGTTTCCGAGCCGTCTTCTACGCTGCCGAGCGGGTGCCGCGGTCGGACCCGGAGGTCGCGCCGCGGTACCAGTACTCGAGGGTCAGTACGTGCCAGAGGTGCTTGGAGTAGTCCTGCTGCCCGGCGGCGTCCGCGGCGACCATGCGCGCGAGCGCGTCGCGGCGCAGGAGACCGGAGTTGACGAGCACGCCGTCGTGCACCACCTCGCGCACCAGCGGCGCCAGGTCCCGGCTCATCCAGGCCCGCAGCGGGGCGCTGAACAGGCCCTTGGGCCGGTAGACGATCTCCCGGGGCAGGACCGAGGTGGCCGCCTCCTTGAGGACGGCCTTGCCCTGGCGTCCGACGATCTTGCGGTCGCCGGGTACGGCGAAGGCCGCCCTGACCACCTCGACGTCCACGTACGGCACCCGTACCTCGGTCGACGCGGCCATGCTCGACCGGTCGGTGTACGCGAGGTTCAGGCCCGGCAGGAACATCCGGGCGTCGCCCAGGCACATCCGGTTGACGAAGTCGTCGAGGTCGTTGTCCTGGTAGACGTCCGCGTGCTCGGTCAGCACGTCCTGGACGGTCCCCGCCAGGTCCGGATCGACCAGGGCGAGCAGTTCGTCCTGGTCGTACATGGTGTAGCTGCGCCGGAACGCGGTCTCCTCCGGCAGGTCGGCGAAGGAGAGGAACCGCTTCGCGAACCGCACCGACCGCAGCCCCCGGCGGGCCGTGGCGACCGGCAGCCGGTCCACGACCGCGGACAGGCCGCGCCGCAGCGGCCGCGGGACGCGCTGGTAGCGCAGCGCGAGCTGGTTGGCCAGGTGCTTGCGGTAGCCGGCGAAGAGCTCGTCGGCGCCCATCCCCGAGAGCATCACCTTGACCCCGGCCTCCCGGGCGGCCGAGCAGATCAGGAAGGTGTTGATCGCGGCCGGGTCGCCGATCGGCTCGTCCAGGTGGTACGTCATCCGCGGCAGCAGGTCGAGGACGTCCGGGGCGATCTCGATCTCGTGCAGGTCGACGCCGAACTGCCCGGCCACCTGCCGGGCGTAGCGCAGGTCGTCCGGCATCGCCTCGAACCTGGCGTCCTCCGCGCGGAACCCGATCGTGTAGGCGGAGATCCCGGGGTGGTCGCGGGCCGCCAGCGCGGTCAGGTAGCTGGAGTCCAGCCCGCCGGACAGGAAGGTCGCCACGGGGACGTCGGAGAGCAGGTGACGCCGGGTCGACTCCTCGACCGCGGCGGCGATGTCCGGCAGCTCCCCGGCCAGGGCCCGCTCCCGGCCCTCGGCGGCGACGTCCCGCAGGTGCCAGAACCGGCCGCGGTCCACCCGGCCGTCGGGCCGGCACCGCAGCCAGCTGCCCGGCGGCAGCTTCTCCGCCTCGCGGAACGCACAGCGCGAGTCCGGCACCCAGTAGTACAGCAGCGAGGCCACCAGCGCCGCGTGGTCCACCTCCAGCGATCCGCCGGTGGCGGCGGCCAGCGCCTTGAGCTCGGAGGCGAACACCAGGCCCTCGCCGCGCCGGATCAGGAAGAGCGGCTTGATGCCGAGCTGGTCGCGGGCGAGCACCAGCTCGCCGGTCCGCTCGTCGAAGATCCCGAACGCGAACATGCCGCGCAGCCGGGGCAGGCAGTCCGTGCCCCAGCGCCGCCAGGCCTCCAGCAGCACCTCGGTGTCGGAGGTGCCGCGGAAGCGCACCCCGGCGGCCGACAGCTCGGCCCGCAGCTCGGGCGCGTTGTACAGCTCGCCGTTGTACGTCAGGACGAGGCCGTCCGAGACCATCGGCTGGGCGCCCGTCTCGGACAGGTCGACGATGGCCAGCCGGCGGTGCCCCAGCTGCACCTCGCCGTCACCGACGGGGTGGCCGTAGCGGCCGGCCCCGTCCGGGCCGCGGTGGGCGAGGGTGTCGGTGAGCAGGTCGGTCACGGCCTTCCCGTCCGGCCACCGGTACGTGCCTGCGATGCCACACATGTGCTACCGCACCTCCTGGTCGCTGTCCGGGACCCGTGCGGTCCACATCGGTCGTCGTTCCGTCCGCCGCCGGGCCGTCCCGTTCTGCCGGGCCGGCCGCTCCTCGCGGCCGCGCGCCGGGGTGCGCGGCCCGTCCCACAGCGTGCCGTCGGTCCGGTCCCGCGGATCGGGGTCGATCAGCACCACACCGATCACCGGGATGTCCTGGTCCGCGAGCTGCCGTGCCACGGTGTGCAGCCACGCGGTGCTGCCGTGCCCGGCCCGCACCACGAGCACCGTCCGGGTGCCGAGGTGCCGGAGGTCGGTCCACGCCGTGCCGGGTGCCACCGAGCCGACGCCGAGCCGGTGCTCCTGACCTGCCGCGGCCCCGCCGCCCGCACCGCTCTCGCCGCCGACCGCGGCCGGCTCTCCCGGCGTGCGGCCGCGCCTGGCGAGCCGCGGGCCGGGCAGCTCGTCGACCAGGACCACCGGCCGCTCCTCCCCGAGCGCCCCGGCGAGGTCCCGGGCGATCGCGCTCGTGCTGCGCGCACAACCCAGTTCCAGCAGCGACACCGCCTCCGAGGAGCCGCCCACGGTGCGGGCCAGGGTCCTGGTGAGCCTCGTCCGGGCCTCCCGGGCCCGGCGGCCCCGCCACCGGCCGGGCGGCCGGCCGGCCCCGCCACCGGCCGGCCGGCGCAGCTCCGCGATGACCGAGGCACCGAGGTTCGCCGCGATGTCCCGGCGCAGCACGGGGCGGTCCGCCACCACCGAGCCGACCGCGGCCACCGCGAGTCCGAGGACGAGCCCGAGGACGGACCCCATCCCGGCGTCGGTGACCAGGGTCGTGACCTTGGACTGCCGCACCGCGCGCGGGGAGTCCACGATCTGCGTGCCGGCCACCAGCCGGGGCGCGCCGATCCGCGCCTCCGCGGCGCGCTGGCCGAAGTCCGTGATCCGCGAGGTGAGTTCGGCCCGGCTGGCGTAGAGCGACTCCAGGTTCGCCGAGGCCTTCGGTGCGCTCGGCGCCGAGGCGTCGGCGATCGACTGGTTGACCTTGGCGAGTTCCTCCCGCAGGCGGTCCCGCTGGTCGAGCAGGGCCTTGGCCTGGGCGTCCGCGACCTCCTGGATCCGCCGCAGGTGGTCCGCGACGAACGCGTCGGCCAGCGCCTTGGCCCGGGCCACCGCCTCCCCCTCGCTGTGACCCGACACGGTGATCTGCAGCACCGTGTTGGTCAGGCCGATCCCCCCGTAGTCCTTCATGAAGTCCTCGGGCTTCTCCGAGGACCCGAGGGACTGCAGGGCCTTGCCGGCGATCCCCGTGGTCTGCAGCAGGGCGACGTCGGTGCGGATCAGCGTTCCGGGGTCGTTCGGCTGGTCCTCCTGGTGCGCGACCAGCACCTTGACCACCGCGGTCGGCGGAGCCGGCTGCAGGACCGCCAGCGCCGCGCCGGCCAGCAGCCCGAGCAGCGCCAGGACACACCAGAGGCGGCGCCGCCTGCGCACCGAGACCACCAGCGCCTGAAGGTCCACCAGCGGCGCGGCGGCCGGCGAATCCGAAGTCGTACGCGTCGTCACCCCGCTGCGCTCCTCGCGTCGTCGTCGCCGCCACCGGCGAACACCGGTACGGCGGCGTCCGGATGACGGCCGGCGGACCGCTTCGGACGGGCCCGGACCACGCCGGCGACGACGGCGCCGACGACCTCGTGCTCGGCGTCCGCACACGCCTCCGCGATGCCGGTGAGCTCCGCCGCCGTCCAACTGCCCGCGCTGAGCACGACCAGCGCGCCGCACTCGCCGTCGCGGTCCGGTACCAGCGGCCGGGACACCGAGACCTCCACCACCCGCAGCAGCGGATCGCCCCCGGCCTCGGTGACGAGCCGCCCGGCCGCCCGGCCGGCCATCTCGTCGCCGTCCGGCACGACGACCAGCAGCGGCCGGGGGGACGGCAGCCGGTCCCGGAGGCGGTCGCACACCCGCCGGTAGCGGATCTGCCGTCCGGCCTCGTCGCCGGGAGCGCGTGGGGCCGGCTGGTCCCACCGGACGTCGGTGCCCAGCAGGCGGCGGACCAGGGCCCGCGGGCCGCGGCCCTCCGGCCGGTGCGCGAGCCGTTCACCGGGTACGTCGACGGTGCCGAGGAGCACCGAGCCCAGCGCCGAGGCGATCTCCGCCTCGGTGCGCAGCCGGCGGCTCATCCGGGCGGCGGTGAGATGGCCGATCACCCCGAGCAGGAGCGCCGTCGCCGCCCCGCCGGCGACGAGCTGCGGCTTCGTCGGCGGTGCCTCGCCGGTCGGCCGGGGCGCCGGTCCCATGACGACCAGGTTGACCACCTTGGTGGCGGCCGGGTCGACCTGGTCCAGCTTCTTGAGGGCGTCCTGCAGCGCGGTGCGCAGCTTCACGAGCTCGGTGCGGGTCTGCACGTTCTCCACGCCCTGCCCCGGCGCGGCCGTGTCGGCCAGGTCGGTGATGCGGCGGCTGGCCTGTGCCACCAGCTGCCGCAGTGCCTCGGGCTGCGCCGCCTCGGGGTCGGTGCTGTCGCCCGAGATCCGCGCGGCGAACGTGACGAACTGCCGGGCCACCTGGTCGGAGAGCTGCTGTGCGCGCTCCGGGGTGTCGGCCGTCCCCGAGATCTTGATGATGTTCCCGTCGGAGGCCGCGGCGCTCACCTTGTCCCGCAGCTCGTTGCCGCCGACCCCGGGCCAGCCGAGTGCGGCGGCCGCGCGGTCGATCACCACCGAACTGGTCGCGATCTCCGTCTGGGTCAGCAGCTCGCGCTCCTGCCACGCCCCCGGCAGCAGGACCGATGCCGACGTCGTGTACTGGGGCGGAAACAGCAGGGAGCTGCCGTAGCCGACGAGCGCACCCACCACGGTGAGGACGGCGAGCAGCCGCCAGCGCCGACGGAAGATCCGACCGATCGTGACCAGGCGTATGGTGTCGTCGCTCAACGGCGCGGCCTTCTCCCGGCCCGGCCCCGGCCACCCGCCGCCACCGGGGCGCGGTCGCGGCAGGCGGCGGCGTAGGCGGCGAGCAGCTGTCGCTGGGAGTTCCGCCAGGAGAGCGGCCCGTTGATCCGCTCCTGGCCGAGCTTGCCCATCCAGGCCCGCTTCTCCGGATCGTCCATCAGCTGCGCGATGAGCCGGGCGAACTCGGCCTCGTCGTCGGCGGCCGCGTAGACGGCGGCGTCACCGGCGGAGACCCGCGCCTCCCGCAGGTCGAACGAGACGATCGGCCGGCCCATGACCATGTACTCCAGGACCTTGTTCATGGTCGACACGTCGTTGAGCGGATTGCGCGGGTCGGGGGAGAGGCACACGTCCGCGCTGGACAGGTAGCGCACCAGGTCCGCGTCCGGAACGCGCCCGGTGAACTCCACCTGCTCGGAGAGCCCGAGCTGCCGGGACAGCTCCACCATCGCGTCGAAGGTGTCGCCGGCGCCGACGAACACCGCGTGCCAGTCGGTCCGTCCGAGTTCGTCGCGCAGCTTCGCGAGGGCCCGCAGGGCGTAGTCGACGCCGTCCTGGGGGCCCATCACGCCGAGGTAGCACAGCAGATGGGGCTTGCCGCGCTTCAGCTCCGGCTCGGGCGGCACCGGCTGGAACCGGTCGGTGTCGGGCGCGCTGCGCACCACGAAGACGTCCTCCGGCCTCCGGCCGCCACGGCGCAGCGCCGTGTCCCGGTAGCTCTCGTTCGTGGCGAGCACGACGTCGGCGGCCCGGTAGGTCAGCCGTTCCAGCGCGCACACGGCGCGGTAGAGCAGGTCCTCGCCGCGGTCGAACCGGGAGAGGTAGAGCTCGGGCACCAGGTCGTGCTGGTCGAACACGAACCGCGCGCCGCGCCGCTTCAGCCACAGGGCGGGCAGGAACAGCAGGTCGGGCGGATTGCAGGCGTGGACCACGTCGACCGGGCCGACCCTGCGGGCCAGCCGGGCCGTGTGCCACAACGCCGATCCGTACTCCCGCAGGTAGCCGGCCGGGCCTCCGGTGGCCGCGCGCAGCGGGTAGCGGTGGATCCGCACCCCCTCGATCTCCGCCTCCGGCTCGGTGTCCCGCTTGGTCCCCTGGGGACAGATGACGTGCACCGTCCAGCCCGCGTCGCGCAGCGTCGTGCACTCCTGCCACACCCGCCGGTCGAACGGCACCGACAGGTTCTCCACCAGGACCAGCGCGCGACGGCCCTTCCCGTCGCCGCCGGTCGCCTCACCGAACGATGTGTCACCAAGCAAGGCCCACGTACCCCGGTTCGGTCCGGCGCGCCTCGGCGTCGGGAAGGCGGATGAGGTCGATGATCACCGGGTCGTCGCCATGGGGCAACGCCGACAGCACGTCCGGGTCCCTGGTCCCGACCACGCACACCTCGGCGTGGTCGAGCACCTCGTCGACGGACTCCGCGAGCAGCTGCGCGAGGTGCGGCAGCCTGGTCTCGATGTACTCGCGGTTCGCGCCGAGCAGTCGGGAGAGGTTCACGTTGGGGTCGTAGATCCGCAGGTCGTAGCCCCTGCCGAAGAGCCGCTCCGCCAGCTCGACGAGCGGGCTCTCGCGGAGGTCGTCGGTGCCCGGTTTGAAGGACAGGCCGAACAGGCCGACCCGGCGCCTGCCGGTGCGCTCGACCAACTCCACCGCGCGCTGCAGGTGTTCGGAGTTGGAGGGCAGCACGTGGGAGAGGATGGGCACCGCGACGTCGGCCTGCCGCGCCGCGTGGACCAGGCTGCGCAGGTCCTTGGGCAGGCAGGAGCCGCCGAAGGCGAAGCCGGGCCGCAGGTAGGCGGGGCTGATGTTCAGCTTGCGGTCGGCCAGGAACACGTCGATCACCTGGTGCGAGTCCACCCCGAGCGCCCGGCACACCGCGCCCAGCTCGTTCGCGAAGCCGATCTTGAGGCCGTGGAAGGCGTTGTCCGCGTACTTGATCGCCTCGGCCGTCGGCACCGGCACCCGGAACACCTCGCCGGGCAGCCCGTCGTACAGCGCCGCGACCACGTCGCCGCTCGCCGGGTCGAGCTCGCCGATGACGGTCTTGGGCGGGTCGAAGAAGTCCCGCACGCTGGTGCCCTCGCGCAGGAACTCCGGGTTGACCGCGACCCCGAAGTCCACCCCGGCCGTGCCGCCGGCGTACTTCTCCAGGATCGGCACCAGCAGGTTCAGGCAGGTGCCGGGGAGCATGGTGCTGCGGAACACGACGGTCTGCCGCCCGCCCCGCTCGGCCACCGCGGCACCGATCTGCTCGGTGACCCGCTCCAGATAGGTGGTGCACAGGCTGCCGTTGGGCTCCGACGGCGTGCCCACGCAGACCAGCGTCACCTCGCTGCCCGTGATCGCCTCGCGGACGTCGACGGTGGCGCGCAGCGCCCCGGTCCGCACGACCTCGGCGATGAGCTCGCCGATCCGTTCCTCGACCACCGGGGCCCTGCCCTCGTTGACCAGGTCGACCTTCACCTGGTTCACGTCCACCCCGATGACCTCGTGACCCAGGCTGGCCAGGCACGCGGCCGACACACAGCCCACGTAGCCGAGCCCCAGGACACTGACCCTCATGACCCGTTCCTCCCCTCGGGCCGGCCCTGGTGGCCGGCCGTCCGCGCGTCGATCGTTCGACGCCCCCCACGCATTCGCATCAGTACGCCCCCTGCCCCTGGAGCACCGCACGCAGCGTCTTCCAGAGGATCACCGTGTCCAGGGCGAGCGACCAGTCCTCCACGTACCGCAGGTCCAGCCGGACCGCCTCCTCCCACGGGAGGTCGCTGCGCCCGCTGATCTGCCACAGGCCGGTGAGCCCGGGCTTGACGAGCAGCCGCCGCCGGATGTCCGGGCCGTACGCGGCGGACTCCTCCGGCAGCGGAGGCCGCGGACCGACGAGCGACATCGAACCGGTGAGCACGTTGAGGAGCTGCGGCAGCTCGTCGAGCGAGTAGCGGCGCAGCACCCCTCCCACCCGGGTCACCCGCGGATCCCGGCGGAGCTTGAACAGCAGGCCGGCGCCCTCGTTGCGGTCGGCCAGCTCGGCGCGGGCCCGGTCGGCCCCGGCGACCATGGTGCGGAACTTCACCAGGGTGAACTGCCGGCCGTCCTTGCCGACCCGGTGCTGCCGGTAGAAGGCCCCGCCCCGGCTGTCCGTCAGCACGAGCAGCCCGACGGCCACCATCAGCGGCGCGAACAGGACCAGCAGGACCGCGGCACCCAGCCGGTCGACGACCTCCTTGACCGCCCGGCGGCCGCCGGTGAAGGTCGGCATGCTGACCCTCAGCATCGGGATCCCGAGCACCGCGTCGACGTGCAGCCGCGGGCCGGCCACCTCCATCAGCACGGGGGCCACGACCATCTCGGCATCGCCGCCCTCGAGGTTCCAGGCCAGGCGCTGCAGCCGGTCCGGTGACCAGTGCGGGTCCGGTGTGACCGCGACGACCCGGTAGCCGTCGCGGCGGACGTGGTTGGCGACGTCCGTCAGCCGGCCGACGACCGGCACCCCGTCCAGCCGGTCACCCTTGTGCCCGACACCGTACGGCGTGCACACCGCCTCCACCCGCCAGCCGAGGTGCGGGAACTTGCGGGTGCGGCTGATCAGGTCGCGCACGGTGGCCGGACTCCCGGCGGCGAGCACCGGGCGCAGGCACCGCCCCTCCTTGCGCTGCTTGTGCAGCCAGAGGCGCAGCAGATACCGCTCGGTCATGGTGACGAGCGTGATCGCGGGGATCGCGACGAAGATCCAGAGCTTGATGTTGTGCGAGGTGAGGGCGATTCCGCCGAGCGCCAGGACGACGGCCGCCGTGAACAGCGAGCGTCCGAGCCGACGGAATTCCTCGGCGCCCTGACCGAGTACGGCCGGCGCCCACGACCGGGTCATCGCCAGCGCTCCCAGCACCAGCAGCTCGGTGCCGAAGGCGAGAATTCCCCATTTCTCGTGCCAGTTGGCCGCGTCCCGCACTCCGAAGAATCGGCCTATCGCCCCCACGACGAAGGCGGTGGCCACGGTATCGCTGATAATCACAGTACGGCGGTACTGCTGCTCCCAGTCGATCTCGGGCCGGCTGATTCTCCCGTTCACCGGACGCCCCCGCGGCGGTGGAAACGGGCTGACTAATTCTTCCTCCCCCTGCTTCACGGCCCCTTCCAGGTCAGCAGTGGGTTCGACGTGTTCGCTCCACACGGTTCCTCCCCCCGGGAGGCCTGCGCCTCCCGCACTGTTCCTCCCCTTGGGAGGCCCCGCTCCTCCCCTCGGGAGGCCCCGCCTCCCGTGCCGCGCTGTTCCCGTCTCCGGGAGGCCCCGAACCCCCCGAATGGCAAACCGCCTATTGCGGTGCTCTGTGAACGTCCCACCTGGGCGCAGGCGGGATGTACATGTCCCGCCGGAGTCCCGAGGTGCGTGGGAAACCGTCGACGGTTGCTCTCCACATTCCGGGCTCCCTCGCGGGGGCCGGGAATTGATCACCTCCATGTCTGCCGCCGGGGACACGACCGCTGTCCGCAGCGCCGGACCTGCAGATCACTGTTCGCCGCCTCGCGTCCAACTGTGCGAAGCGAAAATCAATCTAGAGCATCGGGGCCATCCGGAGGGGGTGATGTGTGAAACGCGTGCTCGATATCTGAAGGTTGTCCTTCCGATCGGTTACTGGAGGGATGTCCTGAGGAGAAAGGTGTTCAGTGTGACTGGTGATGCGCGAATTCTCGGGCTGTCGCGGCGCCCCCCGGCCATCCGGATGTGCCGGCGCGCGCGGTGTCCGCCCCGGTCGGCCGCGGTCGCGCCCCGCCGGGAGTGTCGGCAGAGCACGGGGACGCCGGGTGGGGTGTGTGGGGCCGGTCGGACAGGAGGTGTTCGCCGAGTCGCCCGACCGACCGGCGACCAGGGGTGTGATCCACACCCCTGGCCGCCCGGCGTGTGGGCCGGCCCCATGTCCCGGGCCCACCGGTCCCCCTACCGTGTCGGGGCGGGACCGTTCGGGCCTGCCGGGCAGAGGAGTTGACGATGGTGCGGAAGTCGGGCGGCTGGATCCTCGCGGTGCTGCTGGCACTGGTGACCGGGCTCGCAGGAGCGCCGCCCGCCGCGGCCGCGGCGCCGGGCTACCTCACGATGGAGGCCAACTACGGCACGGTGGCCAACGGCTGGGACCACGTGGAGCGCTACCTCGACACCACCGCCGGCTTCCACCAGGAGCAGTACCCGCCGGACGGCCGCGGGGACCAGGACGGCCAGCGGCTCACGTTCTTCGGCGGGGTGAAGCAGCCGAACTCCGGGCGCTTCCTGCTCTACTCCGCGCCCGGCTGGAACAGCGGCGCGCACCAGGTGCCGGTGCTGCTGGTGCACGGCGCCAACGACAACCCGGACCGGGCCTGGGCCAACCCGGGCGAGTCGGGCGGCTACGGCTGCGGCGCGGCCTCCTGCCCGAGCACCGGGCTGATGCAGTACCTCTCCACCCGCGGGTACCGGGTCTTCGCCATCGGCTTCGCGCACAAGCAGGGCGACAACCTGATGCAGGCCCAGGAGGTCGGCGACGCGGTCGCGTTGATCCGCGCCAAGCTGGGAGTCGCCCAGGTGGACCTGGTGGGCTGGAGCAAGGGCGAGATGTCCACCCGGGCGTACGTCTCCTCGGTCAAGCCCTCCTGGGGGCGGCCGTACGCCGGCGACGTCCGGCGGCTGATCACCCTGGGCGGCCCCAACGGCGGCTACGACTACCCCTACGCGCACGGCTGGGCCCACGACTTCAGCATCTGGCCGGAGTGCGGAGGCAAGGTCAACGCGCCCTCCCCGCACCTGCACATGACCTGCTACGGCAGCTACACGGCCCACCCCCAGTTCGCGTTCACCCCGACCGGCGGCTACGACGACTTCCCCGGGCAGCGGCAGATGCTGGCCCGCTGGGACGGCACGTTCGGGGTCGACCAGAGCCAACAGGACTGGTACACCACCTACTACGGCGGCCAGGGCTTCTACACCGACGGCACCGGCATCCAGACCGCCATCGACGCGGGCTCGCTGATCCGGCCGCTGCAGCAGGCCGGCATCCCCGCCCAGGTCCGCACCTTCCTGCTGGCCGGCGGCACGCCGAGCATCCTCGGTATCTTCAACGAGAACCGCGGACCGAGCGACGGCGTGGTGTTCGTCTCCAGCGCCCTGGACGCCACCGGAGTCGGCACGCTCGGCGGGACGGCGCTGGTCGCCGGCGCCAACCACCTCCAACTCGGCTGGGACACCACGACCGAGGCCCAGATCGCCAGCTGGCTCAACTGAAGGATCAAGCGTGCTGCTGCCCACCATCGCCGCCGGTCGGATCGCGACCTCCCGGCTCACCGTCAACTGCCTCCAGATCGAAGGACGCTCCGGCGAGCCGGTGGTCTTCGTGCACGGGAACGTGTCGTCCTCGCTCTTCTGGCAGCAGGCGATGCTCGACCTGCCCGCGCGGTACCGGCCGATCGCGCTCGACCTGCGCGGCTTCGGCGCCACCGACCCGCTGCCGGTGGACGCCACCCGCGGACTGCGCGACTTCAGCGACGACCTGAGCGCGCTGATCGAGGCGCTCGGCCTGGGCCCGGTGCACCTGGTCGGCTGGAGCCTGGGCGGCGGCGTCGTCCTGCACCAACTGCGCGACCACGCCGAGCGGTTGCGCTCGGTGACGCTGGTCAACCCGGTCTCGCCGTACGGCTTCGGCGGTACGCACGGGGCCGACGGCCGGCTGAACAGCCCGGACGGCGCGGGCTCCGGCGGCGGCACCGCGAACCCGGAGTTCGTCCGGCTGCTGGCGGCCGGTGACACCGGCGGGGAGTCACCGCTCTCACCGCACGCCGTCTTCGCCGCCTGCTACGTCAACTCGCCCGTGGAGCCGGCGGACAGCTACGTCGCCTCGATGCTCTCCACCCGGATCGGCGACGACCACTACCCCGGTGACTCCCGCACCACCGACGCCTGGCCGGGCGTCGCTCCGGGCGACCGCGGCGTGCTGAACTGCCTGGCGCCGACGCACTTCCGGATCGACGACCTGGAACTCGCCGCGGCCAGGCCCCCGGTGCTCTGGCTGAGGGGCTCGGCCGACGTGATCGTCTCCGACACCTCGCTCTTCGACCTGGCCCACCAGGGCGCGCTGGGCGCCGTCCCCGGCTGGCCCGGCGAGGACCTCTGCCCGGCCCAGCCCATGCTCGCCCAGACCCGTGCCGTCCTGGCCCGCTACGCCGCAGCCGGCGGCGCGGTCCGCGAGGCGGTGGTCGAAGGCGCCGGGCACAGCGTGCACATCGAGCGCCCGAAGGAGTTCCTGGCGGAACTGCTCGGAGTGCTGCGCCAAGGAGCGCCGGGGGCCCCGGCCGTGTGAGTGGGCGCGGGTGGGTGTTCGAAGGCGGACCCCGGCATGGCCGGCCCGCAGGGCTCCGGAGTCCTGCGGGCCACTCGGGGAGATGCGCTCGTCGAGTGGCCCGCCGAGAGTCAGTGCACCGGCATCGAAGTCAGTGCACCGGCATCGACATGTAGACCGCGCGCCGCCCGTAGGACGCGGGGACGGCCACCTCCCGGTGCGAGCGGTAGCCGATGATCCGCAACAGGATGTCCGCCCCGCGCACCGCGACCATCGAGATCTGCTCGAAGCCCAACTCCTCCGCCCGTGACCGGAAGTACCGCATGAACCCGAGCGCGACCTCTCGGCCGCGCAGGTCCTCGGCGATCACCAGGTCGTGCACGTGCAGGTTGTCCGACTCGAACACGGCGTCCTCCGCCCGGGCGAGGTCCGGGCAGCGCAGCGGCGGGTACGGCAGGCTCAGCAGGTAGCCGCGGACCGTCCCGTGCTGCTCCAGCACGAAGCAGGTCTCCGGCGAGCCGGCGGCGCGGGACTGCAGTGCCTCCCGCCCCTCGGACAGGCCGTCGGCCGCGTAGGCGTCGTGTTCCAGCGCGACCACGGCGTCCCAGTCGTCGTCGGTCAGCTGCCGGATCAGGAAGTCATCGCTCACCCGGCGGCCCCGTCCACGGCGAGGTGCAGGCCCTCCGCGCGCGCGGCGGCCACCATCCCCGCCCAGGCCTCCACCAGGACCGCCCAGCGCTCGGCGTCCTCCTGGGCCTCGTCCAGGAGCTGCCGGCGCCTGCCGGCCACCACGTCCGCGAGCTCGGCGTACTTGCCGCCCAGCTTGCGGTAGGAGCGGTCCAGGACGTCCAGGCAGTGCTCGTTCCCGGCCCGGTCCCAGTCGAAGCTGCCCCGTACCAGGTCGAGGATCGGCTCGACCTTCAACCCGTGCCGCTCGTCCAGCAGCTCGCGGTTGAGGTCGATCATCCCGCCGTAGACCGGGTAGAGGTACAGCATCGAGAGCAGGAACTTGACGAACCGCATCTGGTAGTTGATGAAGCCGGCGCCGATGCGGCGCTCGGGCGTGTAGTAGTTGACGATGTGGCGCTTGTGGACGACGCCGGGCAGCCGCGAGTGGACCAGGGCGTGCAGCAGGACGTAGTCGCTGCCGATCGTCTCGAGCGAGGGCAGCAGCGGCAGCACCTCGTAACCCCGGTGGTCCAGGGCGATGTTGCACATGTAGACGTCCCAGATGTCGGGCACGCCGAGGACGGACTCGTCGGCGCTGAACGCCTCGGCGCCGGCGCCCTTGAAGGAGACGTCCACCATCGCGTCCTTCTCCTCGTCCGACCACACCGGCGGGGCCCACAGGCGCACCACCTCGCGGTAGACGGCGGGGTCCAGCTCCTGGATCTCGCCGATGTCCACGTTGAGTTCGCCGATGAAGGAGCCGCTGACCAGCATCACCGGCTTGTCCGCGTCGGCCGGGTCGAGCTCGGAGCGGGACACGCCGGCCACCGCCTCGCCGGCCGGCTTGCCGATCGAGAGCAGCTCCTGGTGGATCGGGTACATCTTCTGGCCGTCGACGACCTGGAAGTCGAAGTCGTCGTTGCGCAGGTGCGCCGAGGTGCAGCCCAGGGCGGCCGCGCCCAGGAAGATCCGGTTGACGCAGGAGCCGTACGCGACGGCCTGCGGGAGCATCAGGTCGAGCAGCAGCTCGGGGTCGGCACCGCCGGAGCGCTCGGCCACCCGGCGCAGGAACTCCCGCTGCCCGTCGTTGCCGAGGTGGTGGACGAACACGCCGGGAGCGGGGGCCAGTGAGGCCACGGCGGCCGCGTTCTGCGCGAACCCGGCGGCGTCGGTGGTGTCGAGGACGAGGAGGTGCACCTCGACCCCGAAGGTCGCGACGGCGTAGGCCGCCTCCTCGGCGAGGTCCACGATGGTGCCGGGGCAGGGACGCATGGTGGGCAGGGCGAGGCAGACTCGTTGCATGGTGTGGGATTCTCCGTCGATCGTCAGATCCAGGTGCCCGTCCGGGGAGCGAGGCAGGGCCACGCCGCATGGCTCACTCAAAGCCGCGGTGAAGTAGTCGAGTTGAGGCAGCCGCTGAGTTCCGGGCGGTGCCGGTTCCGGGTCGCAGGGGCTCCGCCGGACTCATGTGGATGACCTTGCGTCACCACGGTGGACTAGACCAACTTTGGTGTCAACGGGATGCTTTCAGGGAGCGGGCGGCGCACGGCGACATTGCCCGATCGGGCAGAAGCCGCTGCCCTCGCGCGACGTTCGGCGGGGCTCGGCGGGGCTCGCCCGGGCGGGGTCCGGGGCTGCGGTCCGCGCCCGGGGGCCGGCTGCCCGGCGGGTTCGCCTACAGTTTGTCCCCGGAGGGAGGTGCCAGGTGGGGAACCGAGCGGTGAGCGGGGTCGAGGCGGGCCGTCGGGTCCGCCCGAGCGTTGCGGCGGCGCTGTCGTGTGTGCTCCTCGCTGCCTGGGCCCTCTGCCTGGCCGTGCTGGGTACGGCGCCCGGCCCGCAGTCCACCCCCGCCGCGATGTCCGTTCCCTCCCTCTCGCCCGTCGCCCCCGTCCCTTCGGGCCCCGTACGGCGGGAGGTGCGGAACGCGCCGGAGCGCAGCGGATCCGACACGGTCCTGCAGCGCACGACGGCCACGGAGCCTGCCGCCCGCCTGCCCGTCCTCCCGCCGGCCGTCCTCGCGCCCGCACCCACGGCCGGTCCGCGGGCCCTCTCGGGTACGTTCGCCGCCGGCCCGCGGCAGGAGCGGGCACCACCCCGCGACGAGTACGACCCGCGGCACACCCGCGGACCCCCCTCCCCCCGGAGCAGTTGACGCCCCACGCGCCCGCCGTCCGGGAGCCGCGGCATGCCCGCGGCCCGGAACGGGAGCCTTCCGGCCGTACGGTGCCGGACGCTCCCGGCGGCGCGTCGCCCCCTTGCGTCCGCCCGTCCCCGGGAGCGGCGCTCGCCCACGGGCGGGCGCCCGGATCCCGCGGACCGCCCGTGGAGAACCCATGTCCCCTCGTCGTGCCACGTTCTGGCGTGCGCTCCTCGCGCTCGCCGTCGTCGGTTTCTCGCTCTTCGTCGCCCTGACCACACCCGCCCGCCTCGGACTCGATCTGCGCGGCGGGACCCGAATCGTCCTGGAGACCGAGGACGCGCCCGGTGCGCGCGCCGACGCCGCCGCCACCGACCGGGCGCTGGAGGTGCTGCGCCGCCGGGTCGACGGCCTCGGCGTGGCCGAGCCCTCGCTGGTCCGCTCCGGGGAGCGGCGCATTGTCGTCGAACTTCCCGGAGTCCAGGACCCCCGCAAGGCCGCCGAGGTCATCGGCCGCACCGCCCAGCTCACCTTCCACGCCGTCACCGCCCTCGCCCCCGCCTCCGCTGACGGTCCGGTCGGGTCGGCGGCGGCGGACGGCTCGCGGGTCCTCCCCGACCCCGACGCATCCGGCCGGCACCTGCGACTGGGCCCGCCGGCCCTGACGGGCGACGGCGTCAAGGGCGCGGAGGCCGTGCTCGACAGCCAGACCGGCCGCGGCTGGAGCATCGACCTCTCCTTCCGCGCCGCGGCCGCCGACGCCTGGGCGAAGCTCACCGGTGACGCGGCGTGCGCCGCGCCCGCGGACCCGGCCCGCCGGGTCGCGATCGTGCTCGACGACCGGATCATCTCCGCGCCCGGCATCCAGAACAGCGTGACCTGCGGCCACGGAATCGCCGGCGGCTCGACCCAGATCACCGGCGGCTTCTCGGCCGACGAGGCCCGCGACCTCGCAGCCCTGGTGGAGGGCGGCGCCCTGCCCGTGCCGGTGAAGGCGATCGAGCAGAGCACCGTCGGCCCGTCGCTCGGCGCCGAGGCCATCCGGGCCAGCGCCCTGGCCGCGGGCACCGGTCTGCTGTGCACCGCGATCTTCATCATCGCCGTCTACCGGCTGCTCGGCGTGCTGGCCACCGTCGCGCTCGCCCTCTACGGACTCATCTCCTACGCCGGCGTCGTCGCGCTCGGCGCGACGCTCACACTGCCGGGACTCGCCGGCTTCGTGTTGGCGATCGGCATCGCGGTGGACGCCAACGTGCTGGTCTTCGAAAGGACCAGGGAGGAGTACGCCAAGCTCGGCGCGCCGGCCCGCGGAGGGGAGCGCGACCTGCGCCGCCCGCTGCACACCGGGTTCGCGAAGGCGTGGAGCGCCGTGGCGGACTCGAACGTGACGACGCTCCTCGCCGCCGGGCTGCTCTTCGCCTTCGCGACCGGGCCGGTCAAGGGCTTCGGAGTGACGCTCTCGATCGGTGTGCTCGCCTCCATGGTCTCGGCCATGGTCATCACCCGGCTGCTCGCCGAATGGGCGGTACGGCGCCCCTTCGTCGCCCGCAGGCCCGGCCTGACGGGTGTGGCGTCCACCGGCCGGCTGCGGGAGCGCCTGACCCGGCGGCCGCCGCGGCTGATGCGCCACCGGCGGCGCTGGCTGGGAGTCTGCGCCGGGCTCGTGCTGCTCGCACTGGCCGGGATCGGCGTGCGCGGCCTGGACTTCGGGGTCGAGTTCACCGGCGGGCGGGTGGCGCAGTACACCGCCGCCCACCACGTCGACGCGGACGCCGCCCGCGCGGCGGTGACCGGTGCGGGGTTCCCGCAGGCGGTGGTGCAGACCACGGGCGAGACCGGTGTGTCCGTCCGCACCAAGGAGACCGGCGACGACCAGCAGCAGCGGATCCGGGAGGCCCTCACCACCGTCACCGGGGAGGTGTCCGTGGAACGCGACGACCTGATCGGCCCGAGCCTCGGCAGCGAACTGCGCGGCTACGCCGTGATCGCGCTCGCCCTGGCGGTCCTGGCCCAACTGCTCTACCTCACCGTCCGCTTCCGCTGGACGTACGCGGCGGCGGCGGTCACGGCGATGATGCACGACGTGCTCCTCGTCCTCGGCCTCTTCGCCTGGCTCGGCAAGCCCGTGGACAGCGTCTTCCTCGCCGCGCTGCTCACCGTGGTCGGGTACTCGGTCAACGACACGGTGGTGGTCCTGGACCGGCTGCGCGAACTGCGCCGCGCCCACCGGTCGGCGAGCCCGCCGGAACTCGCGGACCGCGCCGTGGCGCAGACCCTGCCGCGCACGGTGAACACCGGAATGGGCGCGCTGTTCGTCCTCACCGCTCTGGCCTGCCTCGGCGGGGACTCGCTCACCGACTTCTCCGTGGCGCTGCTTGCCGGAGTGGTGGCGGGCACGGCGTCGACCGTCTTCACCGCGATGCCGGTGACCCTGCTCCTCCAGGAACGGTTCCCGGACCGACCGCAGGACACCACCCCCTCCGGCGTCCTACGCACCGCACGTACCCGCGACCGCAGCGGAGCCGTCGTCTGAACCCGGGCGCCGGCCGCACCAGCACGGCTCGCGCCCGTGGTCGTAGGCCGCGGGAGTGCTCAGGTGGTGGACGGGGCGGGCACCCGGCCGGGTGCCCGCCCCACGCGCACACGATCAAGCTCCCGGTCTGGCATCGTGAGGAGGATCGTCCCCTGGCCGCCGGCTGTGTCCGCGCGGCCGTCAAGGTGAGCGACCACCACAAGGAGTTGCTGTAGTGACGTCCCCCTTTGCCGATCCCGCCTTCGCCCCGGGCCTGCTCTTCGACGCCCAGGAGGCCGGGGTCACCCGATTCGTCGTCGCCGCGGTCATCACGGACGGGGACCGCGTCCTCCTCCTGCGTCGGCCCGCCGACGACTTCATGCCGGGCCTGTGGGAGCTGCCGTCCGGGAAGGTCGAGCCGGGTGAGGACTTCGAAAGGGCTCTGCTGCGGGAGACCGAGGAGGAGACCGGCCTGACGGTCAATCAGATCAACGGCTACCTCGGGCAGTTCGACTACACCTCCAAGAGCGGCACCCTCACCCGCCAGCTCACCTTCGAGGTCGCCGTCGAGAAGACCGCGCCGATCACCCTCACCGAACACGACGACCACACCTGGGCCGACCGCAGCGAACTGCCCGCCGTCAGCGACGCCGTCCGGGAACTGATCGCCCGCTGACCAGCCGGCCACCGACCACGTACAACGGCAGCGGCCTCACCGCCCAGGCCCGCGCCGATGGGCGCGACGCCTTCTGTGTCGCGGCGGAGTCTGCGGTCTCCGGTCAGGTCCGGATCAACCCGTCCGAGCACGGCACGTACATCTGGGAAGGGCCCGGCACATGGGCGCGGCCCGTGGGGTGCGTCCCGGGTGGGCGCACCCCACGGGCCGTGGGTGATGCGGTTCCTCGTCCGTGTCGGTCCGGTCAGGTGGCGAGCAGTTCGGTGACCAGCCGGACGGCCTCCGGCACCTCGACGTGGTCGTCCGGGGTGGCTCCGAAGTGGGCACCGGTCGGCGTCACCACGGCGGTCGCGCCGAGGCCCTCGACCAGCAGCCGGACGTGCTCGGACGGGTCGGGCTGGTTGACCGGGTCGTCCATCGCCTGCAGGACCCGGAAGTGGCGGGCGGAGCGACGGATCCGCTCCCAGTCGAAGCCCCCCTCGAAGAACGGGGCGAGTTCGTCGTAGCCGACCTCGTGGGCCGAGGTCGCCACCAGGAGGACGCCCGCGAACACCCCGTTCACCTCGGGGTCGTGCTGCTCCAGGAACCGGAGCACGTTGACGCCGCCGATGCTGTGCCCGACCAGCACCGTGGACCCGGCGGGGCCGGCGGCCAGCGCGGCGGCGCCGAAGGTCTCGCGCCAGGGCCCGAGTTGCGGGGCTTCGGTCTGCGGCAGGCGGGGCACGGTGACCCGGTGCCCGGCAGTCGCGAGCCGCTTGGTCAGGTACGGGAACCAGACGCTGTCGTCGCTCGCGCCGTAGCCGTGCGACACCACGATCTCGCTCATGATCGATTCACTCCCCCAAATAAAAACGATACGTCGCGTTTCGATTGAACGTAGCACACTGCTAGCGTGTTCCGCGTGCCCACCGGACCATCCCCGAACCGCCGCACCGGCGGCCGGCTCCGCAGCGAGGAAGCCCACGACGCCGTCCTGGCCGCCGCGATCGAACTCGTCGAGGAACTCGGCTACCAGGCCGTCACCGTCGAACGGATCGCCGCCCGCGCCGATGTCGCCAAGAGCACCATCTACCGCTGGTGGAAGTCGAGAGCGACCCTCGTCCTGGACGCCTACCGCGCCGCTGTCGAACAACGGATGCCCGAACCCGACACCGGGTCCCTCGCCGGCGACCTGACCGCCTTCGCCGCCGCCCTGTACGGCGTCACCGCACACCCCCTCCGGGTGCAGACCCTGCGCGGTCTGATGGCCGAGGCCCAACTCGACCCCGCCTTCGCCGAACCCTTCCGGGACTGGGTGGAGAGCCGACGGGCGGTCGTGTCGGCGATCCTGGCGCGTGGAGCGCAACGCGGCGACCTACCGCCCACCGCCGACCTGGACGCCGTCACCGACCAGCTCTTCGGCCTCTTCTGGTACCGCCTCCTGGTCGGCCACCGACCGCTCGACCCCGCGCAGGCCGCGACCCACATCGACCAACTCCTCCACGGCCTGCACGCACGGCACCGCCGGTAGGCCCGTCCGGCGGCGAACCGGGCCGTGTACGCCCGGCCGGGGGTCTCCCCGGCCGGGCGTTCCGCGTTGGAGGCGCAGATCGGCCAGTCCGTGCGGCCCGTCGGCCTTGTCCGGTCGTCCGGATCATGGCCAGATGTCCCTTCGGCTCCATGCGCCGAGCCGCTCAGGCCTGGAACGTCGCAGGTCAGCCGCTCGGAGGGGGCGAGCCGCGAGATGGCCGAAAATCTCATGCAATATAACCTGTGACATTGTTCTGTTTCACCGGTCGATGGCAGGATGCACGCCAAATCTCCTTCCTTCAGCCCGACCCCACGTCGGGCTGCCCCCACTCGACGAAGGATTCGGCGTGCTCCTGCGCACCAGACTCTCCGTGCTCGCGGCAGGCGTCGTCGCCTGTTGCGCCACGGCCACCGCCGTGCTCCCGGCCCAGGCCTTCGCGGCGCCGCCCGTCGTGACCGCCGGGTCGGCTCCGACCACGACGACCGCTTCGACCACGACGACCGCTTCGACCGCTTCGGCCGGTCCGGTCGGCCCCGCCGCCCCGACGGCTCCGACCACGACGACGGGCTCCGAGGAACCCGGCGAGCCCGCCGCCCCGCTGTCCCCCGCGCTGATCGGCGCGACGCGCCTGCTGGAGGAGCCGGCCGACGCGGCCGCCCCCGCCCAGTTCAAGTCCCTCGCCGTACAGAGCTGCACCCCGGCCGACTTCGCGGCCCTCACCGGGGCCGACCTGGTCGCCTTCATCAAGAGCTCGACCCCGGAGTGCATCGACTCGCTGTACCGGAGCGCCGGCGCCGACCCGAGCATCTTCAACCAGGCCCGGATGCTGTCCGTCGCGGCCGCCCTCAAGGACGTGGCGGCGAACTACCCCGGCGACAACACGACCGGCATCGCGCAGCTGGTGAAGTACCTACAGGTGGGCTACTACATCCAGTTCTACTACCCCGTTGCGGCGGGCGCGTACACCCCCGCGCTCACCGACGCCGTCACGACCGCCCTGGACACCCTCTTCGCGGGCACCCGCTGGCGCGACGTCAGCGAGAACAACGGCCGCATCCTCAAGGAGGTGGTGTGGCTCACCGACAGCGCCAACGTCCAGGCCCACTACCTGGGCGTCTACAAGCGGATCCTGGACGAGTACGACAACACGTACAACCAGTTCCCGCAGATGCGCAGCGCGGTCAACTCCGTGCTGTTCTACCCGCTCTGGGAGGGCTACCGGAACAAGGACTTCGTCCAGGCGCTCGCGGCCGACCCGAGCCTCATCAACTCGCTCGCCGACTTCGCGATCAACCACCGGGACCTGCTCAGCGGGCCCCACTCCGTCCTCGACACCAACGCGGGCAACGACCTGGCCAAGTTCGCCGGGACCAGCCCCGCCGCCGAGGCCGTGGCCAAGCCGCTGGTCAAGAAGGTGCTGGACTCCGCGCCGCTGCTCTCGCCCTTCGGGACGCTGTACCTGTACACGGCCCGCCAGGCCGAGCACTTCAACTACGGTCAGTGCTCGTACTACGGCATCTGCGACCTGCGCAACAAGCTCATCTCGGTGATCCTGCCGAACCAACTGGTCTGCGACAACCGCATCCTCCAGGCCCAGTCCCTGTCGGCCGCCGAACTGGCCACCGTCTGCGAGAGCCTGCGCAAGCAGGACGCGCTCTTCCACAGCGTGTCCAAGGACAGCGGGGCCATCCCGAACCAGTACGCCAAGACCGTCACCTTCGGGATCTTCGCCAACAAGGCCGACTACACCACCTACTCGTGGGCGATCTACGGCAACAGCACCGACAACGGCGGCCAGACCGTCATGGACGCGACCGACCCGAACAAGCGGGCCGTGACCGTGATGTACCGGAAGGCCTGGAACGTCAACGACCCCGCCCGGGTGTGGAACCTCAACCACGAGTACACCCACTACCTCGACGGCATCTACAACCTGAAGGGCAACTTCGACACCCAGTCGTCCGTCCCGAACAAGTGGTGGGTCGAGGGCCTCGCCGAGTACGTCTCGTACAGCCACCGCGGCGCCACCGACGTCGACGCGATGAACCAGGCGGCCAAGCACACCTACAAGCTCAGCACGCTCTTCCAGAACACCTACACCAACTCGGACTCGACCCGCATCTACCCGTGGGGCTACCTGTCCGTCCGGTACATGCTGGAGAGGCACCCGGCCGACGTCCAGTCCATGCTGGAGCGCTTCCGCGTCGGTGACTACCCCGGTGGCTACGCGGTCTACAACAACCTCGGCACCTCGTACGACGCCGACTTCGACGCCTGGCTCGACGCCTGCGTCGCCGGCGGCTGCTACGCGACCGGTCCGACCTCGCTGTTCGACACCACGGTGAACGGCGCGACCGTCAGCCTGAACGAGCGCTCCGTGCAGACCGGCCCGGGCCGGATCACCGGCTGGCACTGGGACTTCGGCGACGGCACCTTCTCGGACGAGCGCAGCCCGAGCCACACCTACGGCGCGCCCGGCCTGTACACCGTCGCGCTGACCACCACCGATGACACCGGCCGGATCGGCACCACACAGGGCGCGGTCACCACGACCGCCCTCGGCCTGCCGGCCTGCCCCGAGCAGCGCGCCGACGCGCTGGACCGCAACTGCGCCCGGACCGGCCGCTCGGCGACCGCCGGCAACACCGACTACCTGTACGTCTACCTGCCGGCCGGGACCACCACACTGAAGGTCGACACCTTCGGCGGCACCGGTCAGGCGTACCTGTACTACAACGCGGACACCTGGGCGTCACCGAAGGCCTACACCGCCGCCTCCACGGCCACCGGCACCACCCACTCCATCACCGTCACCAACCCCACGGCGGGCTACCGCTACCTCGGCCTGTACGCCGCCACCGACTTCAGCGGCGTCACCGTCACCACCCAGTTCTGATCCACGGAGCACCACGACTGGCGCCCGGCCGGGCTCTCCCGGCCGGGCGTTCGCGTGCGCCAGCGGGGCACTTCGCGCCGGACCGTCCGGATGGCGATGACACGGCCGCGGCACTCGCCCGCGGCGAGGGGAGTTGCTGCGAGCGCCGACCGCGGCATCCGAAGCCAGTTGCCGGAACTTCGGTAAGTGCTAGAGGAGTTGGTCGAGGTCAAAGACCGCGGTCACCGGTGCGTGGTCACTCCAGCGTTCGGCGTGGGAGGCGGCACGTTCGACGTGAGCCTCGACGGCCCGGGCGGCCAGGGCCGGGGTGGCGACCTGGAGGTCGATGCGCCAGCCGGAGTCGTTGTCGAAGGCGCGGCCGCGGTAGGACCACCAGGTGTAGGGGCCGGTGCGGTCGGGGTGGAGGGCGCGGAGGACGTCGACGTAGCCGGCCTCGTCGTAGACGCGGGAGAGCCAGGCCCGCTCCTCGGGGAGGAAGCCGGCGGCCTTCTGGTTGGCCTTCCAGTTCTTGAGGTCCTCGGGGCGGTGGGCGATGTTCCAGTCACCGCAGACCACGACCTCCCGGCCCGCCGCGGCGGCGCGGGTGCGCAGCTTGCCGAGGTGGACCAGGAACTCGGCCATGAAGCGTTCCTTTTCCTCCTGGCGTTCGGTGCCGACCTCTCCGGAGGGGAGATAGAGGCTGGCCACGGTCAGTCCCGGAAGGTCGATTTCGACATACCTGCCCGAATTGTCGAATTCGGCGGACTCGAAACCGATCGTCGTGCGCTCCGGCTCCTGCCGGGAAAGCACCGCGACCCCGGCGCGGCCCTTGGCGGCGGCCGGGGCCCACACCGCGTGCCAGCCGTCCAGGTCGCGCAGTTCGACGGGCAGCTGCCCGGGCTCGGAGCGCACCTCCTGCAGGCAGACCACGTCCGCCTCGGTGGCGGCCAGCCACTCGATGAAGCCCTTCTTGGCCGCCGCCCGGATTCCGTTCACGTTCACACTCGTCACCACGATCACCCGGGAAGCCTACCCAGCGGGGGCCGCCCGGGTGGAAACGGCACGGCGGACGTTCGCCCTGCACCGGGGCGGTTCGAGGTGACGTGAACGCGGCATGAATCCCCGCGACATCCTCACCAACCCCTGTCATTGGTCTTGACCATCTCCGGATGCAGCCCCTAGTGTCACTTACTGCAAGGACCTTTAATAAAGAAGGACGGATAAAGCCCGCTCTCCCACCTGCCGCAACAGCGGACAGCGGGCCGGATCCGCCCCTCTTTCGGCAGGGCGGACAAACGGGTGGAGGCCATGGTGGGGACGACAGGACAGCTCGCGGCGGTACCGGAACCGAAGTACTGGCACCTGCGTACGGTGCTGCTCCGCGCCATCGACACGGAGTTCTCCACCGGTCAGGTCCTCCCCAACGAGCGCGACCTCTCCGCCCGCTTCGGTGTGGCCCGGGCCACGCTGCGCCAGGCGCTCGACCAGCTGGAGCTGGAGGGCCGACTGGTCCGCCGCCGGGGCATCGGCACCCTGGTCGCCGCCCCCCGGGTCGGCGTCCCGGTCAACCGGCACGAGGAGGGCTGGCCGGGCACCGCCCGCAGCCAGGCCTGGCGCACGGTCGACTGCACCACCGCCCCCGCCACCGCCCGCCTGGCCAAGGGCCTCGGCATCGCGGAGGGGGCCACCGTGCACACCGTCCGCCGGGTCCGCATGGTGCAGGGTCAGAACATGGCCACCGAGTCGCTGCACGTGCCGGCCTCCGCCCTGCCGCACCTGCCGGGCTTCCGCGCCGAGAGCGACCGGGCCCGCTCGGTGCTGCGCCAGCTGGAGCGCCTGGAGGTCGACGGCGAGTCCCGTGCGGTCGAGCTCGGTGTCGCCGAGGCCGAGGAGGCCTCCCTGCTGGAGCGCCCGCCCGGCACGCCCGTCCTGGTGATGACCACCCAGTACGCCGCCGCCGGCCGCCTGGTCGCCCTCGCGGTCTCCACCTACCGCGCGGACACCTGCAAGCTCACCTTCGGTGAGACCGGCCTCGTCGAGGTCACCCCCGTCGGTGCGGCCGCCGAGGTCCGCACCGCCTCCTGAACCATTTCCGCACACCCTCAGGCCAAGGCCCGGACGCTCAACGAGCGCCCGGGCCTTGGCCGTTGTGCAGCGGTCCAGATGGTTGCGCAGGGAGCGGGCGGGCGGGCCGGCCGCCCGGGCCTCAGGCCCGGGCGACGGCGCCGGTCGGCGGGTCGACGGCGAAGAGCTGCTCCTCCACGTGGTCCAGGGCGACCCGGAGGGCGCCCATCGCGACCACCTCGGAGCCGAGGGCGGCCAGCGCCACCTCGGGAGCCCGCAGGGTGAAGCGGGAGAGGCGCTCGCGCAGCGGCTCCAGGACGCCGTCCAGGCCGGCCGCCCAGCCGCCGACCACCACCAGCTGGGGGTCGATCGCCAGCACCAGGGCCGCCACGTCGTGCACCAGCCGGGCGAGGAAGCGGTCCATCGCGACCCGGGCCACCTCGTCGCCCTCGCGGGCCAGTCGCAGGACCCGCGCCACCGCGGCCTCGTCCAGCGGGTCCAGCGGCTTGCCGGTGGTGGACAGCAGGCGCTCGGGCGTCACCTCCTGGCCGAGCAGGTGCAGCGCGCCGATCTCGCCGGCGGCGCCGCCGAAACCGCGGTGGAGCCTCCCGTTGATCAGCGAGCCGGCGCCGGGGCTGAGCCCGGCCATCACGAACACGACGTCGTCCGCGCCGACCGCCGCGCCCTGCCAGTGCTCGGCGATCGCGGCCAGGTTGGCGTCGTTCTCGATCAGCACCGGGCAGCGGAACGAGCGGCGCAGCCGCGCGCCCAGGTCCAGTCCGGTCCAGCCGGGCATCGCGGTGCCGAGCTGCACCGTGCCGTCCCGGTCCACGATGCCGGGGGTGCCGACGCCGACCGCCCACAGGTTGTCCCGGGAGATCCCGGCCTTGCGCAGCACCTCGGCGACCACGGTACGGACGGCCGTCAGCCGTTCCTCCGCGTCCAGGCCCTCGTCGACGGGTCTGAAGTGACTGCCGACCAGTTCGCCGGCGAGGTCGGCGAGGATGACGCGGACGTCGTGCACCCCGATCTCGACCGCGAGGATGTGCCCCGCCTCGGCGCGGAACCGGAACCACCGTGCCGGGCGGCCGCGCTGGCGGCCCCCGCCGGGCTGGCCGCCGTTCTGCGGCTGCTCGACCTCGGCGACCAGACCGGTCTCGACCAGGCCCTCGATGACGCCCTCCACCGTGGGCCGGGACAGTCCGGTGTCCCCGACCAGTTGAGTGAGGGTCACCGAGTGCCCGGCCCGCAGTGCCCGCAGCGTGACCGCGGCGTTGATCCGCCGAAGCAGCGAGGAGTCTCCTCCGGTGAGCCGATCCGCCAAGACGCTGCCCTTCGCCGTTCGCGCGACTGCCCTGGCGCGCGGTGCCGAGTGCGCGGTATCCACCGAATGGTCCGCGAGAATCCGCCGCCCCGAACGCGGGCACGACAGCGCTGGGCCGCCTGCGCCAAGGCCGGAGGGCATGTGCCGGATGCTACCCGGGCCCGGGCCCGGCGGGCGAGCATCTTCGCAGCTCATCCCGGCTTCGGTATCGAAATGGTACGCATCGACTGGCGCTGAGTGATCCCGCCCGCCCGGATCGCCGGGCGGCCGCCCGACGGTGGGCCCGCAGGCGGCGTGCGGGCGGTCGGCGGGCGGCCCGCGGTGGGTCGACGGCGGTCCTGCGGCGGGCCTGGGCGGGTCGTCCCACCCGCTCCGGCCGTGGCCCGGGTGGGACGGAACGGGCTCTATGCTGCGGGCATGCTGAACGAGACGCGCGCGGTTCACCCGGGCGCAAGCGCTGTGTCGGACCAAGGCTTTGTCCGGAGTGAGACCCGTCCGGCTCTCGTTCCCTTCGTCCCCGAGATCAGCCTCCACATGGCCGACGACGCCATCGCCCTGTGGGAGACGACGGAGTCGGCCCGCGGCGAGATCGGCCTGCCGCCGCCGTTCTGGGCGTTCGCCTGGGCCGGGGGGATGGGCGTCGCCCGCTATGTGCTCGACCACCCGGAGGTGGTGGCCGGGCGGACCGTGCTCGACCTGGCGGCCGGCTCCGGACTGGTCGGGATCGCGGCGGCCCTGCGGGGCGCCTCCGCCGTCCGGGCCGCGGAGATCGACCCGCTCGCGGTGGCCGCCATCGCGGTCAACGCCGAGGAGAACGGCGTCCGGGTCGACGCGGCGGTC
This sequence comes from Kitasatospora sp. NPDC058170, assembly GCF_042883905.1. Lineage (NCBI taxonomy): Bacteria > Bacillati > Actinomycetota > Actinomycetes > Kitasatosporales > Streptomycetaceae > Kitasatospora > Kitasatospora sp. NPDC058170. The sequence goes on along the minus strand of NZ_JBHVUV010000006.1, from coordinate 111,857 downwards.
GAGGACCTGCTCGACGGGGACGGCGCGCCGGCCCAGGTGGTCCTGGCCGGGGACGTGTTCTACGAGCGGGAGATGGCCGCCCGGTTCCTGCCGTTCCTGGAGCGGGCCCAGGCCAGGGGGGCCGTGGTGATCGTCGGCGACCCGGGGCGGGCGTACCTGCCGCGCGAGCGGTTCACGGCGCTGGCCGTCTATCAGGTACCGGTCGTCGCGGACCTGGAGGACGCCGCCGTCAAGGCCACCACCGTCTGGGAGCTCGCCCGTCGGGAGGGCTGAGGGGCCCCGGGGGCCGGGCCGGCCGGTCGTCCCGGACCGTGGAATTCCCGGCCGCCGGGCGCACCGCCCTGGTAGACACGCCCGCATGACCGACGACATCGCGCTGCGCCCCGCCACCCCCGACGAGATCCCCGCCGTGCTCGCCCTCTGGGCCCGGGCCGCCAAGGGCACCAGCATCACGGACGACGCCGACGGCGTGGCCGCGCTGCTCGCCCGGGATCCGGAATGCCTGATCGTCGCGACCAGGGCCGGTGCGGGGGAGGCCCTCCTCGGTACCGTCATCGCGGGGTGGGACGGCTGGCGCTGCCACCTCTACCGGCTCGCCGTCGACCCGGACCACCGCCGGCAGGGCATCGGCGCCGCCCTGCTGGCGGCCGCCGAGGCCCGCTTCGCCGCACTCGGCGGGCGCCGTGCGGACGCCATGGTGCTCGACGACAACCCGCTCGGGCAGCGCACCTGGACGGCGGCCGGCTACGGGCCGCAGCCGGCGTGGACCCGCTGGGTCAAGCCGTTGTCCGCGTGAGGGGCGGGACCTGACGCGCGGGGTGCCTGGCCCGGGCGGCCTGGTGCTCCGGTGCGAGGCGCCGTCCGGCGCGAGGCACCGGACGGGCGGACCCTACGCCCGGGGTGCCGCATAGCGGCAGGCGGGGCGGGGGAGGCCGAGGTGGCCGCGGAGGGTGTCCGCCGTGTAGGCCTCCCGGAAGGCGCCGCGGCGTCGCAGTTCCGGGACCAGCGCCCGGGTGACGGCGGTCAGGTCGTGCGGCAGCTCGCCCGGTCGCAGGCGGAACCCGTCCAGGCCGGCCGCCTGCCAGTCGAGCAGCAGGTCGGCGAGTTCGGACGGCGTACCGGTGAACACCTCCGCGTCGGAGGCGAGCGGTGGGCCGTCCAGTTCGTCCAGCCGCTCCTTGCGCCGGGCGGCGGCGCCGGGCCGCTCGTCCAGGAAGACCAGCAGGTCGGCGAAGGCCCGCAGGGGCAGGTCGGCGGGTCGGCCGACGGCGGCCCGGGCCGCGGCGACCTCGGCCAGGACGGCCGCCGCGCCCGCGCGGGAGTGCGGTGTCACGAAGACCAGGTCGGCGCCCTTCGCGGCGAGTTCGTAGGGGATCCCGGCGTGCGCGAGGACGGCGACCAGCGGCTGGCCCTGCGGCGGGCGCGGGGTGATGGACGGGCCGCGGACGCTGAAGTGCTCACCGGTGAAGTCGATCGGGTGGAGCCGGGCGCGGTCGATGAACCGGCCGGTGGCGGCGTCGCGGATCTCCGCGTCGTCCTCCCAGCTGTCCCAGAGCCGCCGTACCACCTCGACCACGTCGGCGGCCTCGTCGAAGAGCGGGCGCAGGCGCTTGGCGATGAGCTCGGAGTCGCGGACGTCGTCCCGGGTGAGCTGCGGGGTCTCGCGGCGCCCGAAGTGTGCGGCGTCCTCGGCGCGGGCGGAGAGCTGCGGGCGCCAGCCGGCCCGGCCCCGGCTGGTGAAGTCGAGGGTGGCGATGCCGGTGGAGAGGTGGAACGGCTCGGTGTGGGTGACGTTGGTGGTCGGGACGAGTCCGATCCGCGAGGTCAGTGGCGCCACCCGGCTCGCCACCAGGACGGCGTCCAGCCGGCCCCGGACCTGGTCGGTCCGGTCGTCCGGTCCGGTGAGGTCGGCGAACTGCAGGGCCAGGGCGTCCTCGAAGGTGACGAAGTCGAGCAGGCCGCGCTCGGCCTCGGTGACCAGCTCGGCCCAGTAGCCGGCGGTGAACAGCTCGCCCGGTCGGGCGCCGTCCGCGCGCCAGGCGGCGGGGTGCCAGCCGGCGCCGTCCAGGGCGACGGCGAGGTGTAGGGGCTGCTGGCTCATGAGGCCGGGGCCTCCTTCCGGGCGGCGGTCAGGCCGAGGTGGTCGCGGAGGGTCGTGCCGGTGTAGTCGGTGCGGTAGACGCCCTTCTCCTGGAGCAGCGGCACGACCCGGTCGACCAGGTCGTCCAGCCCGCCGGGGATCAGGTGCGGGGCGATGACGAAGCCGTCGGAGCCGTCGCTCTGCACGAACTCGTCCATGGCGTCGGCGACTTCGCGGGGTGTTCCGATGAAGGTCTGCCGTCCGGTGACCTCGGTGACCAGCTCCCGCAGGCTCAGCCCGCGTTCCTCGGCGAGCTCCCGCCACTGCCGGGCCGTCGCCGCCCGGTCGGTGCGGAACAGGGCGTGGCCCTTGAGCAGCAGGCTGTCCGGATCCGGATCGACGTCGGGCAGCGGCCCGTCCGGGTCGTAGGAGGACAGGTCCCGGCCCCAGACCGCCTCCAGATAGGCGATCGCGGTCTCCGGTCCGACCTGGGCGCGGCGGATCTCGGCGGCGCGCTCGTGCGCCTCCTCGGTGGTGTCGCCGACGACGTAGGTGACGGCCGGCAGGATCTTCAGATCCTCCGGCGAACGGCCGTACGCGGCGAGCCGGCCCTTGACGTCCCGGTAGAACTCCCGGGCCTCGGCGAGCCTGGCGTACCGGCTGAAGATGACGTCCGCGTCGGAGGCGGCGAACTCCCGGCCCTCCGGGGACTCGCCCGCCTGGATGATCACCGGGTGGCCCTGCGGCGGGCGCGGGGTGTTGAACCGGCCCGCGATGTCGAAGTGCTGCCCCCGGTGGGCGAAGCCGCCCGCCCCGGCCCGGACGAACCGCCCCGCGGACTGGTCCGCCAGGACGTCGTCCGCCGCCCAGCTGTCCCACAACTCCCGTGCGGTCAGCAGGAATTCGGCAGCCCTGGTGTACCGGTCGGACTCCGCGAGGAACCCGCCGCGGCGGAAGTTCTCGCCGGTGAACTCGTCGAAGCTGGTCACCACGTTCCACGCCGCCCGGCCCTCGCTCAGGTGGTCCAGCGCGGCCAGCCGCCTGGCTACCTCGTACGGTTCGTTGAACGTCGAGTTGACGGTGGCGGCGAGCCCGAGGCGTGTGGTCACGGCGGCCAGCGCGCTCAGCAGGGTCAGGGACTCCGGCCGCCCGACCACGTCGAGGTCGTAGACCTCCCCCTTGTGCTCGCGCAGTCGAAGCCCCTCCGCGAGGAAGAAGAAGTCGAACTTCCCCCGCTCGGCCGTCTGCGCGAAGCGGAGGAAGGACTCGAAGTCGATCTGGCTGCGGGCCTCGGGATCGGACCACACGGTGGTGTTCCCGATCCCGGGAAAGAACGCGGCGAGGTGGATCTGCTTACCGGGCACGACGGTTGATCGCCTCCTGGGAGTCCGAGGTGAGGACCCGCCCATCCTGTGCACGGCCGCAGGCGGGGGGCAACGGATGCAATCAACTGTTCACGGGCGGAAACGCCGCGCCCGACAGGGTTGTCCGGGGGTCACGCGAGGGGCATGCGGGGGGCGCGGGAGGGGTTGCGATCACCGGCCGCCGCGCGCGGGGGCGGTGGGTGCCGGCGCCTCGTCGAGGCCGTGCTCCGAGCTTCCCGCGGCAGTCGATGACGTCAGGTCAACTTCGTTGATCATCAGGCGAGTCAGAGGGGTGCGCCGACCGCGCTGTCGGGGCGGGCGGGTACCCTGGGCGGACTTCTTCGGGTGCGGACCGAGGACCACGGCCAGCGGGGGGACCATGACAGACCACGCCACGGGTACGACGTCGGCGCGGCGCAGCGGTACGGCCGGCCTCGCGGCGGGCGTCCTCGCGCTGCTGCTCGCGGCCACCGGCTGCAGCAGCACCGGGACCACAGCGGCACCGGTACCGCCCACCACCGCGGCGCCCACCACTGCGGCAGCGCCCTCCACCCAAGCGCCCTCCACCCCGGCGTCCTCCGCGCCACAGTCGGCGCCCCCGCCCGTCGCGCCGTCCGCGTCCGCCCCGGTGGAGCCGTCGGCGTCGGCCGAGCCCGTCCCCGTGATCTACGACTGCACGGGGCAGCAGCTCTCGGAGCCGAGGTCCATCTCCGTGGGATGCGGCGCCGGCACCGGGCAGTTGGACGGACTGACCTGGAAGGACTGGGGCGGGCTGGCCGCGACCGGCACGGGCCGGCTGTGGCAGAAGACCGCGGCCGGCGGCGTGGCCGCCTACCCCGCCACGGTGACGCTCGGCGGCCTGGCCGGCGGCGGCTACACCACGATGCGGATCTCCGCACCCAAGGCCGAGAAGGCGAACGTCGAACTCGTCCTCGGCCGGACCGGCCCGACGGTCAAGGACTGACGGTCAAGGACTGACAGCCAAGGAGTGGCGATCAAGGGCTGACGGATCCCCGGCGGCCCTTGGCCACCTCTGGCCACTCCCGCCCGGCACGCAGCGCCGGGGTACGCACCCCGACGCCGCACGCCGATCCGGCACGAGCGGTTCGGCCCGGCCTACTGCGGCCGCTGCGCCCGGGCGAACTCCGCCGCGTCCCACCGGCCGCCCAGCGCCGGGGCCAGCGAGCCGAGCGCCAGCGCGGGGAAGCCGGATGCCGCGGCCGCCCCCGAGGGGAGCGCGCCGAGCAGCGGCGCGCCCGCCGAGCGGGGGAGGTCGGCGAGGTTGCAGCGGTCGGCCAGACCGGGGGAGTCGGGCCAGGCGCCGATGACCACGCCGAGCAGCTCCAGCCCGCGGGCAGTCAGCGCCTCCGCGGTCAGCGCCGTGGTGTTGAGCGTGCCGAGGCCCGCCGTCGCGACCAGCAGCACCTGGGCCGGCAGACCGAGGTCCAGCACGGCCCGCGCCTGGTCGGCGAGGGTGTGGCCCTCGTCGTCGTAGCGGACCAGCAGGCCCCCGGCGCCCTCGACCAGGACGAGGTCGTGCCCGGTGGCGAGCTCGGCGACGGCCCGGGCCACCCCGGCGGGCGAGACGGTCGGCCGGCCCGCCCGCCGGGCAGCGGTGTCCGGCGCCAAGGGCTCGGGGTAGCGGGCGAGTTCGCGGGTCGTCAGCGGGGCGCCGGCCAGCCGGGCCACCTCGTCCGCGTCGCCCCGCTCGTCCGGGGTGACGCCCGTCTGGCCCGGCTTCAGCACGGCGACCCGCAGGCCGCCCTGCAGCGCGGCCGAGGCGACCGCCGCCGTGGCGACGGTCTTGCCGACCTCGGTGCCCGTGCCGGTGACGAACAGGATTCGCGCGCTCATCCGGCCACCGCCGCGGCGGTCACGGCGGCGCCGATCCGGGCCACGTCCTCGTCGCCCGTCACATAGGGCGGCATGGTGTAGATCAGATCGCGGAACGGCCGCAGCCAGACGCCCTCCCGCGCTGCCGCCTCGGTGGCGGCCGGGACGTCCACCGGGTGGTCCAACTGCACCACGCCGATCGCGCCCTGGACCCGCACGTCCTTGACCCCCGGCAGCTCGGCGGCTCCCGCCAGGCCCTCCCGGAGCCCGGCGCCGACCCGCTTCACCTCGACCTCCCAGTCCTGCCCGAGCAGCAGGTCGAGGGAGGCGTTGGCGACGGCCGCGGCCAGCGGGTTGCCCATGAACGTTGGCCCGTGCGCCAGCACCGGCATCTCGCCCCGGCTGATCCCGTCCGCGATCTCACCGGTGCACAGCGCCGCGGCCAGCGTCAGGTAGCCGCCGGTCAGCGCCTTGCCCAGGCACATCACGTCCGGTGAGACCCCGGCGTGGTCCGCCGCGAACAGCGCGCCGCTGCGCCCGAAGCCGGTGGCGATCTCGTCGAACACGAGCAGCACCCCGTGCCGGTCGCACAGGTCGCGCAGCATCCGCAGGTAGGCGGGGGAGTGGAACTGCATCCCGCCCGCGCCCTGCACCACGGGCTCGACGATCACGGCCGCCAGCTCGTCGGCGTGACGCTCCACCAGCTCCTCGAAGCGGGCCGCGTACTCGGCGTCCAGCGGCGCGTCGAAGCCGGCCGGCGGCTGCGGTGCGAAGAGCTGGTCGGGCAGCACGCCGCCCCACAGGTGGTGCATGCCGCCCTGCGGGTCGCAGACCGACATCGGGTGGAAGGTGTCCCCGTGGTAGCCGCCGCGCCAGGTGAGCAGCCGGCGCTTCTCCGGGCGGCCGGTGGACTGCCAGTACTGCAGGCACATCTTCATCGCGACCTCGACGGCCACCGACCCGGAGTCGGCCAGGAAGACGTGCTGGAGCGGTTCCGGCGTGATCTCCACCAGCCGGGTGGCCAGCCGGACGGCGGGCTCGTGGGTGAGCCCGCCGAACATCACATGGCTCATCCGGCCCAGCTGGTCGCGTACCGCCTCGTCCAGCACCGGGTGCCGGTAGCCGTGGATGGCCGCCCACCAGGACGACATCCCGTCGACCAGTTCCCGGTGCCCCGCGACGGGCCGGGCGAGCCGGAGCCGCACTCCGGACGCGGACTCGACCACGTACGGGGTGACGGTGCCGGGCATCGGCCCGTACGGATGCCAGACGTGGGCCCGGTCGAGGGCGAGCAGGGTGTCTGCGGACAGCTGAGCCATGATGGATTCCCCCGGGTGGTCAGGCGTTGGGTGCCAGCTCGGTGCCGGCCCCGCGACGGCGGACCCGGACCAGGTCGCTGCGCAGCCCGTCCCCGGTACCCTCGGCGGCGGTCGCGTCGGCGGTCGCGTCGGCGGCCTCGTCCGCGGTCACCTCGGAGGTCACCTCCGCGGTCGTCCCGCAGCCGGTGGCCGCAGCCCCGGTCGTGGCGCCGTGCCCGCCGCAGGGGCCGCAGCCGCCGCCCGTCCCGCAGGAGTCGCCCGCGGCGGCCACGTCGGAGCGGTGGCGCGGCAGGGTCGCCTCGCCGGCGCCCTCCACCTCGAAGCCGGCGTCCTTGATCATGTCGAGGTCGGCCTGGCCGGCCTGGCCCTCGCTGGTCAGGTAGTCGCCGAGGAAGATCGAGTTGGCGATGTGCAGGCCCAGCGGCTGCATCGAGCGCAGGTGGACCTCGCGGCCGCCCGCGATCCGCACCTCGACGTCCGGGCAGACGAAGCGGACCATCGCCAGGATGCGCAGGCAGCGCTGCGGGGTGAGGTTCCACTCCTTGGCCAGCGGGGTGCCCTCGAACGGGATCAGGAAGTTCACCGGCACCGAGTCGGAGCCCAGCTCGCGCAGCGCGAAGACCACGTCGACCAGGTCCTCGTCGGTCTCGCCCATGCCCGCGATCAGGCCCGAGCAGGCCGACAGGCCGGCGCCGTGCGCCTTCTGCACGGTGTCCACCCGGTCCGCGTAGGTGTGGGTGGTGGTGATGCCGCCGTAGGTGCCCTCGGAGGTGTTCAGGTTGTGGTTGTAGGCGTCGGCGCCGGCCGCCTTCAGCCGCTCCGCCTGGTTGTCGGAGAGCAGCCCGAGGCAGGCGCAGATCTCGACCGCCGGGTCGGCGTCCTTGATGGCGGCGATGGTGTCGGTCACCCGGTCGATGTCACGGTCCGTCGGACCGCGGCCGCTGGCCACCAGGCAGACCCGCTTGGCGCCGCCGGAGACCCCGGCGCGGGCCGCGTCGGCGGCCTGGTCCGGCTTCAGCCAGGTGTACTTGAGGATCTCGGCCTTCGAGCCCAGGCGCTGCGAACAGTACGAGCAGTCCTCCGGGCAGAGCCCGCTCTTCAGGTTCACGAGGTAGTTGAGCTTGACCCGGCGGCCGAACCACTGCCGGCGCACCCGCCCGGCGGCCGCGACCACGTCCAGCAGCTCGTCGTCGGTGGTGGCGAGGACGGCCAGGGCTTCTTCCCGGGTGGGGACGTCCCCGCGCAGGCCCTTGGCGGTGAGGGTATCGAGCAGATCCATGGGCTCGATCCTGCCTGCTGGCCGTCGGCCGACGCCAGAGGAAACCCACCAGAAGATCCCCGGGAGGATGTGCGAGTTGTCACAGCTCCACAGCTCACGGTAGTGGTGCAGGTCACGTCCGTGTCCATGGTGGTTACCGGCGGGTAGTACGACTGATCGCCAACGGCCATCCCCAGTGATCTCCACCACCCGCGCACTGCTTAGAATCTGCGCCATGACCACGCAGGGGGAGCGCACCCCGTCACCGGGAGACCACGGGACCGAACAGCCGGCCGGGGCGTACCGGGCCAGGAGACTCAGCGCCCGCCGAGCCGTGGGCTGGATCGTCGTGGTGGGCGTCGTGGCGGCCGGAGGCTGGATCATCACCCGGCCCACGCCCGGCGACTTCATACCCGGCCTCGGTCCGTCCAGCAAGGAGGCGACCAAGACGCCGCCGGTGGTCGGCAGCCCGCCGCCACGGACCGTGACCGACCCCGAGGGCCTCAACGTCGACGTGTACTTCCCGGCCCAGCGGCCGGTCGAGGTCGGCGCCTACAAGGGCAAGCGCTCCGGCGTCCGCCAGGGCCAGAACTGCGCCGAGGCGCTCCAGGACCGCACCCAGGACCCGCTGCGCGACAGCGGCTGCCAGGGCTACCTCACCGTCAGCTTCACCGGCCAGGACAAGCCGGTGCTGAGCAGTGTCACCGTGCTGCGGTTCGGTGACGAGGCGTCCGCCGCGAAGGCGGCGCAGGCCCTGCAGGCCAAGCCGGGTGCCCTGGCCTTCATCCTCCCGGACGCCAACACCGCCCCCGCCCAGCCGGCCGGCGGCGCCAGGACCGGGTCGGAGCCGAGGGTCGAGGCCGTCCGCTTCTACGTGACCGTCGCCAGCTCGCGGCTCGCCGACGCCCACACCGCCGCCGCCACGCCCGCCGCGACCGCGACCGGGGCGACCCCGCTCAGCGTGCCGCCGACCACCGCGCCCGCCGGTTCGGAGCAGATGCTGGAGGAGGCCACCCGCGCGATCTCGTACGCGGCGGGCGCGCCGTTCATCTGGATGTGACGCCGGGTCCGGTCCGGGTCCGGGTCCGGTCCGGGGCCGCCGTGCTCCGGGCCCGACCCGACCCGGTCTGACCCCGTCCGACCCGGTCCGGGCAGGTCCGGTTCGGTCCGGGAAGGTCCGGAAACGGCTCGGCCGGGGGCCCGTGTGTCACGGACCCCCGGCCGAGGGCGGCTCAGCCGTCCAGCCGGTCCACCGCGGTGACCCGCAGCACCGCGCGGCCCTCCTCGTCCGACCCGTACAGGTCGACCTCGGCGCTGATGCCCCAGTCGTGGTCGCCCTCCGGGTCGTCGAAGATCTGCCGGACCTTCCAGGAGGAGTCCTCCTCCTCGATCAGCAGCATCTTCGGGCCGCGCGCGTTCGGGCCGGTGCCGAGGTCGTCGTACTCGTCCCAGTACCCGTCCATCGCGTCCGCCCAGCGGTCCGCGTCCCAGCCGTACTCGCCGTCCAGCAGGGCCAGCGCGTCGTAGTGCTCCAGCGCGGCCAGCTCCACCCGGCGGAACATCTCGTTGCGCACCAGCACCCGGAACGCCCGGGCGTTGGCCGTCACCGGCGCCGGCTTGTCGTCCAGGGTGACCTCGGCCGCCTGCGGCTCGGTCGGGTTGGCCAGCTGCTCCCACTCGTCCAGCAGGCTGGAGTCGACCTGGCGGACCAGCTCGCCGAGCCATGCGATGACGTCCTTGAGGTCGTCGGTCTTGATGTCCTCGGGGACGGTCTGCTCCAGCGCCTTGTACGCACCGGCCAGGTAGCGCAGGACGATGCCCTCGGTGCGGGCCAGGTCGTAGTGGCCGACGTAGTCGGTGAAGGTCATCGCCCGCTCGTACAGGTCGCGGACGACGGACTTCGGACGCAGCTCGTGGTCGCCGATCCACGGGTGCGCCCGGCGGTACACCTCGTAGGCGTGGGTGAGCAGCTCCTCCAGCGGCTTCGGGTAGGTGATGTCCTGGAGCCGCTCCATCCGCTCCTCGTACTCGACGCCGTCACGCTTCATCTCGCCGATGGCCTCGCCGCGCTCCTTGTTCTGCTGCGAGGCGAGGATCTGGCGCGGGTCGTCGAGGGTCGCCTCGACCACGGAGACCACGTCCATCGCGTACGAGGGCGAGGTCGGGTCGAGCAGCTCGAAGGCGGCCAGTGCGAAGGTGGAGAGCGGCTGGTTCAGCGCGAAGTTCTCCTGGAGGTCCAGGGTGAGACGGACGATCCGGCCCTCGGCGTCGGGCTCCGGCAGCCGCTCCACGATGCCGCCCTCCAGCAGCGAGCGGTAGATCGCGATGGTGGAGCGGATGTGCCGGCGCTGGGAGGCGCGGTCCTCGTGGTTGTCGGTGAGCAGCTTGCGCATCGCCTCGAAGGCGTTGCCCGGGCGGCCGATGACCGCCAGCAGCATCGCGTGGGTCACCTTGAAGCGGGAGACCAGCGGCTCGGGGTCGGCGCCGATCAGCCGGTCGAAGGTCTCCTCGGTCCAGCCGACGAACCCCTCGGGGGCCTTCTTCCGGACGACCTTGCGCTTCTTCTTCGGGTCGTCGCCGGCCTTGGCGACCGCCCGGTCGTTCTCGATCACGTGCTCGGGTGCCTGCGCGACCACCTGTCCGACGGTGTCGAACCCGGCGCGGCCCGCGCGGCCCGCGATCTGGTGGAACTCGCGGGCGCGCAGCACCCGCACCCGCACACCGTCGTACTTGGAGAGCGCGGTGAACAGCACCGTGCGGATCGGCACGTTGACGCCGACGCCGAGCGTGTCCGTCCCGCAGATCACCTTCAACAGGCCTGCCTGCGCGAGCCGTTCGACCAGCCGGCGGTACTTGGGCAGCATGCCGGCGTGGTGCACGCCGATGCCGTGGCGCACGTAACGGGACAGGTTGCGGCCGAACTTGGTGGTGAAGCGGAAGTTGCCGATCAGGTCGGCGATGGCGTCCTTCTCCGCCTTCGAGCACATGTTGATGCTCATCAGCGACTGCGCCCGCTCCACCGCCTCCTTCTGCGTGAAGTGCACGACGTAGACGGGCGCCTGACCCGTCTTCAGCAGCTCCTCCAGGGTGTCGTGGAGGGTGGTGCGGCGGTACTCGTAGAACAGCGGGACCGGCCGGGTGGCCGAGCGGACCACGGTGGTGGGCCGGCCGGTGCGGCGGGTGAGGTCCTCCTCGAAGCGGCGGACGTCGCCGAGGGTCGCGGACATCAGCAGGAACTGCGCCTGCGGGAGCTCCAGCAGCGGGATCTGCCACGCCCAGCCGCGGTCCGGCTCCGCGTAGAAGTGGAACTCGTCCATGACCACCTGGCCGATGTCGGCCCTGGGCCCGTCGTGCAGCGCGATCTGCGCCAGCACCTCGGCGGTGCAGCAGATGATCGGCGCGGTCGGGTTGACGCTCGCGTCGCCGGTCATCATGCCGACCTGCTCGGTGCCGAACATCTTGCAGAGGTCGAAGAACTTCTCCGAGACCAGCGCCTTGATCGGCGCGGTGTAGAAGGTCCGCTTGCCCTCGGCGAGCGCGGCGAAGTGCGCCCCCGCCGCCACCAGGCTCTTCCCGGAGCCGGTCGGCGTCGCCAGGATGACGTTGTTCCCCGACACCAGCTCGATCAGCGCCTCCTCCTGAGCCGGGTACAGCGTGATCCCGCGCTCCTCCGCCCAGGCGGCGAACGTCTCGTACAGCGCGTCGGGAGTGGCGGGCTTCGGCATCAGGTCTAGGAGGTTCACCCGGCTATCTTGCCTGCTCGCCGCCGCCCCGGGCAAAGCCCGGGGCCGGTCACCGGGCCGGAACGGCGGGCGGGGAGGTCACCCGTACGCCGGAGCGGCAGCCCTCGGCGTCGATCGCGGCCGAGGCGAGGCGCTGAGCCAGGTCGACGTGGGCCGCCCGGACCTCCGGGGTGTAGCCGTCACCGGACACCGGACCACCGCTGACCAGCACCTGGCGGACCGGCCGCGTGTCCGTACCGTCGGCGGCGCAGCGGTAGACCAGCTGGACGTTGGAGTCGTCAGTGATGACGGCCGCGGTTCCGGGGCCGAAGTCGAGCGGCCGGCGGCGTCGCGAACGGCGTCCTCGACCGAGCCCTGGGCGCCGGCGACGGCCTTGTTGAATGTTTCCAGCGCCTCGTTGCTCGCGGCGCTGTGGTCCACGTGGTAGCTGTCGGCGACGCCGTCCATGATCTGATTGACGACTTCGTTGACCATGGGGCCGGCGACGGGCGCTCGCTCCTCCAGCGCCTTGCCCCCGGTCGTCTCCCAGATGGTGCCCGCCCACTCCCGCTTCGAGTCGACGGCCTCGTTGTACTCGGCGTCGGTGGCGGCGTGCTTGTTGTAGACCTCGTCGACCATGGCACTGGTGAGAAGACCGGTGATCTCCCCGCCCGGCCGGGAGACGTTCTGGATGGCCGCGGTCAGGTCGCCGTGATCGGCTCGGTGGGCGATCACGTCGTCGATCGCGGCGGTGGTGTAGGCCTGCTGGGCGGTGGCGATCGAGGCGTACGCGTCGGGGTTGCGGCCGAGCGTGATGACGAGCCGCTGCACGTCCTCCTTGCCGAGCTCGGTGGGGACACCGGAGACCGGGAGCCTGGTGGTCGAGCCGTCGACGGCGTGCTGGACGTCGCCCATGTAGGCGCCGGTCATGTGGGCGAGGCGGCCGTTGAGCTCGCCGAACAACGCGTCGTCCCCGTACAGCAGGCCGGCCGCGTCCTTGTCACCGAACTTGTGGACGGTCTGCTGCATGACGGCGCCCATCTCCTTGGTGTGCGGCGGCAGCTCGCCCTTCTCGTCGTCATACGCCCGGCCGGTGGCCGCCGCTTCCAGGGCGCGGTCGGGGGCCTTGCCGATCTCGTCGGCCGTGGCCTGGGCGTTGGACTGCTGGCCCTTGGCGTAGTCGGGGTCCTTCTTGTCCGCGGGGTCGGTGGCGGGCGGCCAGTGCACGCCGCCCTCGCCGTCGACGGTGAGGCCCTTGCCGGTCGCGTGCTGGACGGCCGTCTGGAGGTCCTTCTTGGCGGCCGCGAACTCGTCGTGCGCCTCGCGCAGGGTGCGTGCGATGGCCGAGGCCTCCTCGAACGCGGCGTGGATCTGGTCGCGGGTCCGGGTGAGGGAGGCGAGGGCGGGCTCGGAGCTGGGGCCGTGCCAGCCGGACTGCTGGACGGGGCCGATGACCTCGTTCTGCATCTTGGTCGAGAGGTCCCAGGAGCGGACCATGGTCTCGAAGTCGGCGGCCGCCGAGTTGAGGCTTGCGAGGTCGATGTGCTGGAGCTGGCTGAACGTCACCATGGCGGTAAGTACTTCCCCCGGGTCCTCAGTCGTGCTGCTGTGCGAACTGGCTGTGGATCGCGGCCTCGGTGGCCTCGTAGTTCTGCGCGGTGGTGTGCAGGTTCTGGCTGATCGTGCCGATCGCCTGTTCCAGCGTGTGGGTCTGGTCGGACCACACGCTCCACGCGTTGTTGAGGCCGGCGCAGAGGCTGAACCCCATCAGTGAGGAGACCGCGCTGTTGACGTGCTCCCACGGCCGGCCGCACTCGGTGCGGACGGAGGTCTGGAGTGCGGCGGCGTTGTTCCCGGCCTGCCGGATCATGCCGGGGTTGGCCTTGACGGTCTGCCTGCCGGTGGCCGCCGGCACCGTGACCGGGGCGGTGGTGCCGGCCGCTGCCGCGGCCAGGTCCGGGAACTGTTTCTTCGCGGCGTCGGTCAGGTTGCCCTAGCTGTCGAAAAGCCAGGGATTCATTCGGCGTTCGAATTCAAGGTCTGCCATCTGCGTTTCCCCCCATGCCCGGATCGCTGGGGGAGCGTATCGGGGTCGAACAGATGGCTGAAAATCCTTGGGAGAACCTTTAGGTTCTTTGCAGAATGCTGGCAATTGAAGTGAATCAACAGGGATTTCCAGGCGACTTTCAGGTTAAGCATCTGTGAATGCCGGTTCGAGTGTGTGCCGCGTCGCACATTGCCCGCCCCGCGCCCGGCGTGCCAGAGTGCCGCTCATGGCCCACCGCACCGCGCCCGAACCGTCCGCAGCCGCCCAGGCGGCCCCCGCTCCGGCCGCCGTCTTCGACTGGCTCGACGAGGCGGCCGAGCTGCGCGCGGGAGCCGGCCTCACCCGGACGCTGCGCAGCCGCCCCGCCGAGGACCCGGTGACGGACCTCGCGGGCAACGACTACCTCGGGCTCACCCGCCACCCCGCCGTCACCCGGGCCGCCGCCGATGCGGCGCTGCGCTGGGGCGGCGGCGCCACCGGCTCCCGGCTGGTCACCGGAACCACCGCACTGCACACCGAACTGGAGGCCGAACTGGCCGAGTTCTGCGGGGTGGAGGCGGCGCTGGTGTTCTCCTCCGGGTACACCGCCAACCTGGCCGCGCTCACCGCGCTCACCGACCCGGACACCCTGATCGTCTCGGACGCCTACAACCACGCCTCGCTGATCGACGGCTGCCGGCTCTCCCGCAGCGACGTCCACCGCGCCCCGCACAGCGACCCGGACGCCGTCCGCGCCGTCCTCGCCGGGCGCAGCCACCGCCGGGCGCTGGTGGTCACCGACTCCGTCTTCTCCGTCGACGGCAACGCCGCCCGGCTGCCCGAGCTCTCCGCAGCCGCCCGCGCACACGGCGCGGCGCTGCTGGTCGACGACGCCCACGGGCTCGGCGTGCTCGGCCCCGGCGGCGCCGGCGCCCTGGCCGCGGCCGGCCTCGCGGGGGAGCCGGACACCGTCGCCACCGTCACCCTGTCCAAGTCGCTCGGCTCCCAGGGCGGGGCGGTGCTCGGCCCGCGCCGGGTCATCCGCCATCTCACCGAGACGGCCCGCACCTTCATCTTCGACACCGGCCTCGCCCCGGCCGCGGCCGGCGCCGCGCTCGGCGCGCTGCGCCTGCTGCGCGCCGAACCGCAGCGCGCCGAGCGGGCCCGCGCGGTCGCCCGTTCCCTCGCCGCCCGGCTCACCGCGGCGGGCCTGCAGGCCTCCAGCCCGGACGCGGCGGTCGTCTCGGTCCGCGCCCCCGGCCCCGAGGCCGCCGTCGCCTGGGCCGCCGACTGCCGCCGGGCCGGACTCGCGGTCGGCTGCTTCCGCCCGCCGTCCGTCCCGGACGGCGTCTCGCGCCTGCGGCTGACCGCTCGCGGCGATCTGACGGACGCCCAGATCGCCGACGCGGTGCGGATCATCGCGGCGACGGCGCCCGTCGGGTAACTCCAGCCCCAGTCCCAGCGTCAGCCCCGTACCGGCCCCTACGGCGTCGGCAGCCCGGCCAGGTCCAGCAGGAAGACCGTCCCCGGGTCACGGCGGCCCGCCGCGGCGCGCGGGGCGGCGACGATCGCCGCCGTGGCGCGGCACCAGCCGAGCACGCGCTCGGGATCGGATCCCGGCACCAGGGCGGTCAGGTCGGCGATCCGCCGCTCCAGTCCGGCCCGGTCGGTGACGCCCTCGACGGCCCAGTCGACCAGGTCGAAGTCGGGGTCGCCGAGGGTGGGGCGCGGGTCGATCGCCACCGGTCCGGCCGGACCGTCCAGGACGTTGCCGGGGTGCAGGTCGCCGTGCACCAGGGCGAGCGGCCCGGAGTCGGCCAGCTCCAGGGCGAAGGCCCTGGCCTCGGGCGGGACGACGCCGGGGGCCCGGCGCTCGGTGAGGTCGAAGAGGAAGTCGACGCGCTCCCGCAGCGGGGGCAGGCCGACGCCGTCCACCGGGGTGGAGCGCAGCGCCGACAGCACCCCGGCGACCTCCGCCGCCTCCCACGGCCGCTCGCGCAGCGTCCGCCCCGGACGGACGTCCGCCAGCAGGAGCGCCGCCGCGTCGGCGTCGTGGTCCAGCAGCCGGACCACCTCCGCCAGCCCCAACCAGGCCCGCAGCGCCGCCGCCTCGTGCGCGGCGACCTGCCCGTCGGGCGTCAGCTTCAGCCAGACCCGGGCGCCGTCCGCCGACCGCTCGCAGCGGAACACCCGGGCCGTCCCACCCCCGCCGGCCGCCTGCACGGTCAGCTCCCAGCGCCGGGCCAGCCGCTCCACCAGCGCGGGCAGCGCCTCGCACCAGGCCTCGGCGGCCGGGCCGAAGCGGACGGCGAACCGGGCCCGCACCTCGGCCGGGACGGCTGTCACCCCGGCGCCCGCTGCGCTGCCCGCGGCGGCACCGGTCGCGGTGTCCGGCCCGGTGCTCACGGCCGCCCCACCACCAGCAGCGCCTCCGCGCCCACCGGGCGGAAGCCGGCCGCCTGGAACGCCCGGACGCTGGTCGCGTTGCCGGGCGCCTGCTGCGACCAGATCCACCCGCCCTCCGGCACCAGGTGCCGGGCGCTGAGCGCGAGCGCCCGCCCCAGACCCCGGCCGCGGGCCGGCGGCTCGACCTCGATCGCGCACTCCCACCGCCCGGCCACCCCGCGGCCGAGCACCAGGACCGCGCCGTCGGCGGCGAACACCCGCACGTCGTCCCGGTAGCGCAGGGCCCGGGCGACCCGGGGGTGCTCCCGGTCCTCGATCGGCTCGAGCGGCACCGGCGGATCGCCGGGCAGCCGGTCGGCCACCGTCACCAGGTCGATGTTGTTGACCACCCGCCCGGTGCGCTCGGCGAGCGCCGTCAGGAACGGCGGACAGAGCGGCGCCGCCAGCGGGTCGCTCGGCACGGCCGCCAGGGTGGCCCGCACCCAGGCCGGGTCCTCGTCCGTGAAGACCACCGCGTGCGCCGAGAACGACATCACCCCGGTCTCGCGCGGCGACGCCGGGCGCACCACCGTCACCGAACCGTCCGACGGCGGGAACACCCCGCCCGCCGCATCGTCCAGGATCTCCCGCAACGCGCGCTCGCCCACTGTGTCGTGCCCCCCTTGTACCGGTCCCCTCGCGGAGCGCCAGCGTACAAGATCACTGTTTGCGGGCCCGGCTCGGCTGGACGCGGGGTGGTTCGCCGACCGCCTTGGGGTGGTCCGGCGGATAGGGGAGCTCGCCGTGGCCCTCGTCACGGGTCTGCCGCTCGTACAGCTCCAGCAGCCCCTCCAGCCGGAACGCCTGGTCGTCCATCTCAGCCTGCAGGTCGCCGAGCTCGGCGAACCGGGCGGGCAGCGTCCGCAGGTCGAAGTCCTCCGGCGCCGCGTCGTCGAGCTCCTCCCAGCGCAGCGGCGCCGAGGCGGTGGCCCGCGGCCGGGCGCGCAGCGAGTACGCGGAGGCGATGGTGCGGTCCCGCGCCATCTGGTTGTAGTCCACGAAGATCCGCTCGCCGCGCTCCTCCTTCCACCACGCGGTGGTTACCTGTCCGGGCATCCGCTGCTCCAGGACCCGGCCGAGCGCGATCACCGCGTGCCGGGCGTCGGTGAAGGTCCACTCCGGTTCCAGCGGCACGTACACGTGCAGGCCGCGTCCGCCCGAGGACTTCGGCCAGCCGCGCAGCCCGTACTCCTCCAGCACCGCGCGCAGCTCGTGCGCGGCCCGGACGGCGTCGTGGAAGTCGGTGCCGGGCTGCGGGTCGAGGTCGATCCGCAGCTCGTCGACGTGCTCGGTGTCACTGCGCCGGACGGGCCACGGGTGGAAGGTCAGACAGCCCAGGTTGGCCGCCCACAGCACGGCCGCCGGTTCGGTCGGGCAGATCTCGTCGGCGGAGCGCCCGCTCGGGAAGGCGATCCGGGCCGTCGGCAGCCACTCCGGCAGGCCCTTGGGCGCGCGCTTCTGGTAGAAGAACTCGCCCTCCACGCCGTCCGGGAAGCGCTGCAGCGTGGTCGGCCGGTCGCGCAGGCCGCGCAGCACCCCCTCGGCGACCGCCAGGTAGTACTGCGCGACGTCCAGCTTGGTGAAGCCCCGTTCGGGGTAGTACACCTTGTCCGGGTTCGACAGCCGGACGGTGCGTCCGGCGACATCCAGTTCCACGGCTGAGCCCATGCCCCTCACGCTAGGCGCGCTCCGCCCGCCGCGCGCTATTTCGCCGTGCGGTACCGGGCCGCCCGCGTGAGGATCGGGACCATGGACCTGCCCGTGATGCCGCCGGTCGCGCCGATGCTCGCCAAGTCGGTCGCGAAGATCCCGCCGGGAATGCAGTACGAGGCCAAATGGGACGGCTTCCGGGCGATCGTCTTCCGCGACGGGGACGAGATCGAGCTCGGCAGCCGCACCGGCAAGCCGCTGACCAGGTACTTCCCCGAGCTGGTGGAGGCCTTCCGGCGGGAGCTGCCGCCGCGCTGCGTGCTGGACGGCGAGGTGGTGATCGCCCGGGAGGGGCGGCTGCGCTTCGAGGAGCTGCTGGAGCGGATCCACCCGGCGGCCAGCCGGGTGAAGCTGCTGGCCGAGCGGACGCCGGCCTCCTTCGTGGCCTTCGACCTGCTCGCGCTCGGCGCGGACCAGCTGGTCGAGGAGCCGCTGTCGGTACGCCGCCCGGCCCTGGAGGCGGCGCTCGCGAACGCCGCCGACCCGGTGTTCATCGCGCCCGCCTCCACCGACCGCGAGCTGGCGCAGACCTGGTTCGCCCGGTACGAGGGCGCCGGACTGGACGGGGTGGTCGCCAAACCGCTGGACCAGCCGTACCGGCCGGGCGAGCGGACCATGTTCAAGATCAAGCACGAGCGCACCGCGGACTGCGTGGTGGCGGGCTACCGCGAGCACAAGAGCGGCCCGGTGGTCGGCTCGCTGCTGCTCGGCATCAACGACGCGCAGGGGCGGCTCCAGCACGTCGGGGTCTGCGCGGCCTTCCCGATGGCCCGCCGCCGGGAGCTGGTCGAGGAGCTGGCGCCGCTGCGGATGCCCGACGCCTCCGGCCACCCCTGGGGTGCCTGGGCGGACGAACAGGCGCACGCAGACGCCCGGCTGCCCGGCGCGCAGAGCCGCTGGACCGGCGGCAAGGACCTCTCCTGGGTGCCGCTGCGGCCCGAGCGGGTGGTCGAGGTGGCGTACGACCACATGGAGGGCACGCGCTTCCGGCACACCGCGCAGTTCCGCCGTTGGCGACTTGACCGGACACCGGAGAGCTGCACCTACGAGCAGTTGGAGGAGCCGGTCTCGTACGACCTGGCGCAGGTCCTGGGTGGTTGACGAACCGTCGGTCCCACGGGTGATCAAGGCCTGTGCCACGGGCGCTCGGTGTGCGCCCTGACGGACATCGGTGCAGGCTGGGCGCGTACATGACGCCCCCTCCGAGGTGCGCGGACAACCCTTGACGGGGCATGGGGTCTATGCGAATCTCTCGGCAGGTCTGGGCCATTGGTCTTTCACGGGGGGAAGATCGGATCCGCGCCGGTGCATCAGGGGGGATCCTGAGATGCCGGGCGGACCGGGCCGCAGCGGCCGATCGGCCGGTCCCGGGGGCGGGCCGGACACCACCCGGCGGCCGTGCCTTCAGTGAACCCGGGTCGCCGTCGACGTCGTCCGGGAGCGTGCCCCGCACCGTTCTCCGACTGCCTAAGCGAGCCGCAGATGCCCGAACTCCTCCCCGTGTCCCCGTCGCCGGACGCCCCCGCCCGCCCGGCCTCGCCCGCCCAGCACGGCATGTGGCTGACCGGGCGGCTGGGGCTGGCCCGCGAGGCCCTCCACCTGCCGGTGCGGATCTCCTTCGACCGGGTCGACGCCGAGGCACTGGCGCGCGCGGTCGTCGAGGTGACGCGGCGCCACGGGGCACTGGGGGCACGGCTGGTGGAGCGCGACGGGCGGGTGCTGCTGGAACGGGCCGACCGGACCGCGGCGTTGGAGGTGGTCGACGCCACCGGCGACGACCCGGCCGGCCTGCGGAAGCGACTGGCGGAGGAGGCCGCCCGCCCCTTCGACCCGGACGGCGGCCCGCTGGTGCGCTGGACGCTCTACCAGGGGCCCGGCGGCGACGCCGAGTTGCTGGTGGTGGCCCACCACGCGGTGTTCGACGGCGAGTCCAAGGACGTCCTGGTCGCCGACCTGGCGGCCGCGTACGGCGCCGCGCTGCGCGGTGAGCCCGGCGAGCCGGCCGAACAGCCCCCCGCACCGCTGGTGGTGGCGGACGCGCCCGACCCGGAGCTCGTGCGGCGTGCCGCGGACTGGTACGGCCCGCGCTGGGCCGCCGCCACCGAACCGGTGCTGCCCGGGGCCTCCCGCACGCCGACCGCCGCAGGCCCGGGCGAGGCCGTCGGCTGGCGGCTGGACGGCGCCGAACGCGCCGCGCTGGCAGCGGCGGCGCGGCGATCCGGCGTCACCGTCTTCGAGTTCCTGCTCGCCGCGCTGCACGGACTGCTGCGCCGGTACGGCGGCGAGGCCGTGCCGGTATCGGTGCCCCTCTCCACCCGCAGACCCGAACAGGCCGGTGAGATCGGCCTTTTCGTCAACGAGCTGCCGGTCCACCCGCCCGCCGGCCTCGACGACGCCACCGCCTTCGACGAGCACGCCCGCGCCGTGCGCGCCGAACTGCGCGGCGGATACCCCTTCCGCACGGTGCCGTTCGGCTCGGCGGTCGCCGGGCTCGGCCCCCGCGTCGGCCTGACCCCCGTCTCGCTGGGCTACCGGCAGCGGCGCGGCCCGCAGCCGCGGTTCGCCGACACCCCGGCACGGGTCGACTGGGCGGTCTTCAACGGCGCCGCCCGCAACACGCTCCACCTCCAGGTGGTCGACGGCGCCGAGGGGGTCGAGTTCTCCCTGCAGCACGACCCGGCCGTCCTCCCCGCGGACGCCGCGGGCCGGATCGCCGGACACTTCGCGACCCTGCTGGCCGCCGCCGTCGCCGCGCCCGGCACCCCGCTCCGGGACCTGCCGCTGCTCACCGCCGCCGAGTACCACCTGGTCACCGAGGCCTGGAACGACACGGCCCGCGCCTATCCGGCCGACCGCACCGTCCTCGACCTGGTCCGCGACCGGGCCGCCGCCGCACCGGAGGCGGTCGCGGTGACCGGCGGCGGGCGCCGGCTGACCTACCGCGAACTCCTCGCCCGGGTCGACGAGCTGGCGTCCGCCCTGGCCGCGGCCGGGGTGCGCCGCGGTGACCTGGTCGCCGTCCACCTCGACCGCACCGCCGAGCTGCCGGCCGTCCTGCTCGCCGTCCTCGCCACCGGCGCCGGCTACCTCCCGCTGGACCCGGGCTACCCCGAGGAGCGGCTGGCCTTCATCCTCGCCGACTCCGGTGCCACCCTGCTGCTCGCCGACCGCGAGCCCGCCCCGCGGGTGGCGGCCGCCGCTCCGGCGGTGCTGCGGCTCGCGGACGCCCGGGGCGGCGGCGCCCCGGTGAACGCCGCCCCCGGCGAACGGGCCTATGTGCTGTACACCTCGGGTTCGACGGGGCGGCCGAAGGGGGTGGAGGTCGGGCACCGGGCGTTGGTGAACCTGCTGACGTCCTTCGCGGACCGGTTGGGGTGTGGTGCGGGGAGTGTGTGGTTGGGGTTGACGTCGCTGTCGTTCGACATCTCGGGTCTGGAGTTGTTCCTGCCGTTGGTGACGGGTGGGCGGTTGGTGGTGGCGGGGGACGGTCTGGCGGTGGACGGTGCGGGGCTGTGCGGGTTGGTCGCGGCGGAGGGGGTGACCCATGTGCAGGCGACGCCGTCGGGGTGGCGGGTGGTGCTGGCCGGGGCCGCCGGGTCCGGGGCCGGCGGGGCTGGGGTGTTGTCGTCGGTGGTGGGGCTGGTGGGCGGGGAGGCGTTGGCGTTGCCGCTGGCGCGTGAGTTGCGGGCGGTGACGGCGCGGTTGTTCAACGTGTACGGGCCGACGGAGACGACGGTGTGGTCCACGTGTGGGGAGGTGGCGGTGGACGCGGTGTCGGTGGGGATCGGGCGTCCGATCGCCAATACGCGGGCGTATGTGCTGGACGGGTGGGGCCGTCCGCTGCCGGTGGGGGTGGCGGGGGAGCTGTTCCTGGGGGGTGACGGTGTGGCCGAGGGGTATCTGGGGCGGCCGGAGCTGACGGCGGAGCGTTTCGTGGAGGATCCGTTCGGTCCGTCGGGTGGGCGGTTGTACCGCACGGGGGATCTGGTGTCGTGGACGGCGGGTGGTGAGCTGGAGTTCCACGGTCGGATGGACGGGCAGGTGAAGATCCGCGGTCACCGGATCGAGCTCGGCGAGATCGAGTCGGCGCTGCTGGAGCACCCGGCCGTCACCGAGGCCGCCGTCGCCGCGCACGAGGAGACCGCCGGGGAGATGTTCCTCGCGGGCTACCTGGTCGTCCCCGTCGGCGTGGCGCCGCCCACCCCGGCCGAGCTGCGCGAGCACCTGCTGCGGACGCTGCCCGGCGCGATGGTGCCGCAGCGCTTCCTCACCCTGGAGAGGCTGCCGCTCACCCCGAACGGCAAGCTCGACCGCCGCGCCCTGCCCGTCCCGCCGCGCGAGGCGCCCGCCACCGGACCGGCCGCCGGGGCTCCGTCCGCCGGGGGACCGGCCGAGGCTCAGTCCGGGGGTCCGTCCGGGGGTCCGTCCGACGAGGTCACCGAGACCGTGCGGCGGATCTGGTCCGAGGTGCTGGACCTGCCCGACATCGGCCCCGACGAGGACCTCTTCGACCTCGGCGGGCACTCGCTGACGATCATCCAGATCAGCGCCCGGATCCGCACCGCGCTCGGTGTGGAGCTCGACTTCGACGTGTTCTTCGATGTCCCCACCCCGGCCGGCATCGCCGCCGCCGTCCGCGAGCGCCGCTGACCCGGGGGCGGGTGCGGTCACCCGACCAGCCGGTCACCCGACCAGCCGGTCACCCGACCAGCCGGTGACCACACCCGCCCCACCGCTCGCCCACCGTACGTTTCGCCCGCCTCCCCCCACGGATCGCTTTCCCGTGCGCTCGAACAGGACTTCGATGACCGATACCCAGGACCTGCCCGCCGACTGGTCCGAGACCAAGCGCGCCCTGCTCGCCCGACGGCTGCGTGGTGCTGCTGCGCCGGTGCGGGTGGTGGAGCCGCGGGGGGCGGGTGTGGTGCCGCCGTTGTCGAGCGGGCAGGAGCGGTTGTGGTTCATGGAGCAGTTCGCGCCGGGTGGTTCGGCGTATGCGCTGGCGCCGGCGCGGAGGTTGCGGGGGCCGTTGGACCGGGTGGCGCTGGATGGGGCGCTGGCGGATCTGGTGGCGCGGCACGAGGGTCTGCGGATGGTGTTCCCGACCTCGGAGGACGGGGTGGCGCGGGTGGTGGTCGCGGAGCCGGGGCCGTTCGCGGCGCGGTTCGTGGATGTGGCGGGTGAGGCGGATCCGCAGGGGTGTGCGGCGCGGGAGATCGGTGCGCTGGTCGGGGAGCCGTTCGACCTGGGTGCGGGTCCGTTGCTGCGGGCGCTTCTGGTGCGGGTCGGGGAGGAGGACCACGTCCTGGCGCTGGTGATGCACCACATCATCTGCGACGGCTGGTCCATCGACATCGTCAACCGCGAACTGGACGCGCTCTACGCCCAGCACGCCCACGGTACTCCGGCGCAACTCCCGGTGCTGGAAGTGCAGTTCGGTGACTACGCGGCCTGGCAGCGGACCCGCCTGGACGGCGGCGCGCTCGCTGCCTCCCGCGACTACTGGCGTGCCGAACTCGACGCCGTCCCCGCCCTCGACCTGCCCACCGACCGCCCCCGCCCGCCGCTGCTCACCTTCGACGGCGCCGCGACCGAGTTCCACTGGAGCAGCGAACTCGCGGAGAACATAGCCGAGTTGGCGCGACGCTCCGGAGCGTCCACGTACATGGTGCTGATGACGGCGCTGCAGGTGCTGCTCGGCAGGCACGCCGGCCAGCGGGACTTCGCGATCGGCTCCGCCGTGGCCGGCCGGCTGCACCGTGAACTGGAGGGTGTGGTCGGTGCGTTCGTGAACATGCTGCCGATCCGGGCGCGGTTGGAGGGGGATCCGACCTTCGGGCAGTTGCTGAGCCGGGTGCGGGAGTCGACGCTGGACGCGTTCGCGCATCAGGAGGTGCCGTTCGAGCAGGTCGTGGCGGATCTGGAGGTGGAGCGGGACGTCAGCCGTTCGGCGGTGTTCCAGGTGACCTTCGCGTTCCAGAACTACGGCGACAAGGCGGCCACCGGCCCGGTCGCGACCGCGCTGGACTCCGAGGGCTTCGGCTACGAGGCCACCACCACCCACGCCGATCTCGCCCTCTACATGCGGGAGAAGAAGGACGGCGGACTGTACGGGCTGCTCACCTACCGGACCGACCTCTTCGACGGCGGCACCGTCGAGCGCCTCGTCGAGCGCTTCGAGCTGCTGGTCGCCGCTGCCGTCGCAGATCCTTCGGTGGTGGTGTCGCGGTTGCCGGTGGTGACGGGGGCGGAGCGGGTGGCGGTGTTGGAGGAGTGGGCGGTCGGTGGGGCGTTGCCGGCTGGTGGGGGGACGTTGACGGGGTTGTTGGCGCGGGCGGCGGCTGGTTCGCCGGGTGCGGCGGCGTTGGTGTTCGGTGATCGGGTGGTGTCGTACGGGGAGTTGGAGGGTCGGGCGAACGGTCTGGCGCGGCGGTTGCGGGCGCTGGGGGTGGGGCGTGATGACCGGGTGGCGGTGTGTCTGGAGCAGTCGCCGGAGTTGGCGGTGTCGTTGGTGGGGGTGTTGAAGGCGGGGGGTGCGTATCTGCCGTTGGATCCGGAGCAGCCGGCGGTGCGGTTGGGTCGGTTGGTGGCGGATGCGGGGGTGCGGGTTTTGGTGACGGATGCGGTGTTGCGTCCGTTGTTCGGGGGTTTCGAGGGGGAGGTGCTGCTGGTCGACGGGCCGGCGGTGGTGGTGGACGAGGGGCCGCTGGAGGAGGTGTCGGGGCCGGGGGATCTGGCGTATGTGATCTATACGTCGGGTTCGACGGGGGTGCCGAAGGGGGTGGCTGTCCAGCATCGTGAGGTGGTGAACTACCTGGCGGGTGTGGGGGAGCGGCTGGAGGTGGCGCCGGGGGCGTCGTTCGGGTTGCTGCAGTCGTTGTCGTTCGATTTCAGTATCACGATGCTGTATCTGGCGTTGACGACGGGTGGGCGGGTGCATCTGCTGCCGCGTCGGATTGCGGGGGTGGAGCTGGCGGGGGAGTTGGAGCGGGCGGGGATCGACTATCTGAAGATGACGCCGTCGCATCTGGCGGCGTTGTCGGCGGATGTGGCGGTGGAGCGGTTGCTGCCGCGGCGGGCGCTGGTGCTGGGGGGCGAGGCGTCGTCGTGGGGGTGGGCGCGGGAGTTGGCGTCGGTGGGCGGGTGCCGGGTGTTCAACCACTACGGGCCGACCGAGGCGACGGTGGGTGTGAGCGTGTTCGAGGTGCTCGCGACCGACGCGGACACGGACGCGGGGGACACGGGTGCGGGTGCGGGGGTCGGGTCGGGGAGTACGCCGATCGGTTCGCCGTTGGCGGGGGCGCGGTGCTATGTGCTGGACGGTGCGATGGAGCCGGTGGCGCCGGGTGTGGCGGGTGAGCTGTATGTGGGCGGGGAGCGGTTGGCGCGGGGGTATCTGGGGCGGGCGGATCTGACGGCGGAGCGGTTCGTTCGGGATCCGTTCGGTGGGCCGGGGGAGCGGTTGTACCGGACGGGGGATGTGGCGCGGTGGCGTGCGGGCGGGGTGCTGGAGTACCTGGGCCGGGCGGACGACCAGGTCAAGGTGCGCGGTTACCGGGTGGAGCCGGGGGAGATCGAGGCGGTCCTGGCGGGGCTGCCAGGGGTGGTGCAGGCGGTGGTCCTGGCGCGCGGTGAGGGGGTGAAGCAGACCCTCGTGGCGTATCTGGAGCACCCCGAGCCCGAGCGTGCGCCCACGGCGGCCGAACTGCGCACGGCTCTGCTGGAGGTGTTGCCGGATTACATGGTGCCGGCGCGGTATGTGGTGCTGGAGCGTTTTCCGCTGCAGGCGCACGGCAAGGTCGACCGCAGGGCGCTGCCGGAGCCGGAGAGTGCGGTGGTGGGCGGGTATGTCGAGCCGCAGGGCGAGGCGGAGGTGTTGATCGCGGGGATGTGGGCGGATCTGCTGGATCTGCCGCGGGTGGGGGCGTTGGACGACTTCTTCGAGCTGGGTGGTCATTCGCTGCTGGCGACGCAGGTGGTGGCGCGGCTGCGGCGGGCGTTCCCGGAGTTGGCGGTGCCGGTGGGGGTGATGGACCTGTTCCGGTATCCGACGGTGCGGGCGCTGGCGGTGCTGGTGAGTGATCCGGGGGTGGATCGCGGTCCGCGCCGGCTGCTGCACCGGTTGACGCCGCCGCGTACGCGTACGACGGCGAGTGTGGTGTGTGCGCCGTACGGCGGGGGCAGTGCGCTGATCTACAAGCCGCTGGCGGATGCGATGCCGGATGACTGGGAGCTGCACTCGATCGCGGTGCCGGGGCACGAGCTGGGCGAGGAGGCGATGGGGATCGAGGAGGTCGCGGTCCTGTGTGCGCGGGAGATCGTGGAGGGTGTGCCGGGGCGGTTGGTGCTGTACGGGCACTGCGGGGTGGGGGTGCGGCTGGCGGTGGAGATCGCGCGGCTGGTGGAGGCGGCGGGGCGGGAGGTGGAGGCGGTCCACCTGGGCGGGATCTTCCCCTTCGCGCGTCCGCAGGGGCGCGGCGCGGCAGTGGGCGAGTGGTTCGCGGAGCTGGCGGACCGGTGGCGCAGCGACCAGGGGATGATCAACGCGCTCGCGGCAGCCGGTCTGGACACCGATGAGGTGGAGGCGGAGCAGCTGCGGTTGATCGTGCGCAACCGGCGGGTGGGGACGAAGGAGGCGGAGCGGTACTTCACGGGGTTGTTCGCGAGTGAGGGCGGGACGATCGCGGCGCCGGTGATCGCGGTGTGCGGGGAGCGGGATCCGGCGACGCAGTTCTACCAGGAGCGGTTTCGTGAGTGGCATCGGATCACCGGGACGGCGGCGGTGGTGGTGCTGGACGAGGCGGGGCATTTCTATCTGAAGTACCGGGCGCAGGAGTTGGCGGACATCGTGACGGGTGTCCACCGCTCGATCGCGGCGGGGACGGAGTCGGTCCACCACCGTGGTGAGGACTCCACCTGGTGGCTGGAGGACGTCTCCCGCAACCACCAACCCGACGATCCCGACCACGAACCCGGCCACGAACCCCACGAAGCCGACGGCCCCGACCGCGCACCCGGGACCGTCGAGCCCTCCCGGACGGCCAGGCCCGCCGCGACCGGGCGGACGGCCAGGCCCGCCGAGGTCCGCCCGACGATGGGCCGCTTCCTCACCGTCGCCTCCGGGCAGCAGGTGTCGATGATCGGCTCCGCACTCACCGAGTTCGCCCTCCCGATCTGGATCTACCTCAAGACCGGCTCCCTCGTGCAGTTCGGCCTGCTCGCCGCCTGCGGACTGGTCCCCGGCATCCTCTCCGCACCGATCGCGGGTGCACTGGTCGACCGCAACGACCGGCGCCGGATCATGCTCTACGGCGACATCGCGGCCGGCGCCACGCAGGCCGTGATGCTCGTGCTCTACCTCACCGGGTCGTTGGAGGTATGGCACGCCTACGTCCTCATCGGGGTGCTCTCCACCGCGTTGACCTTCCAACGTCTCGCCTGGGGTTCGGCGGTGCCGCAGCTGGTGCCCAAGCGCTACCTCGGGCGCGCCAACGGCGTGGTCCAGATGGCCTTCGGCTTCGCCCAGTTCCTCGTCCCGCTGTTCGCCGTCGGCCTGCTCTCCGCGATCGGCCTCGGCGGTATCCTCACGCTCGACGTCATCAGCTACGTCATCGCCACCGGCATCACTCTCGCCGTCCGGTTCCCCGACGTGATGGCCTTCAGCCGCCGGGAGAGCGTGGCGACCGAGATCCGCGCGGGCTTCCATCGTGCTCTCGGCAGCCGGCACTTCCGGGCGATGCTGTTCTTCTTCGCGGTGCTGAACATCTTCCTCTCCCCGCTGTTCCTGCTCACCACCCCGCTGGTGCTGTCCTTCGCCCCGCTGTCGGCCGCCGGCTGGGTCTCCACGGCGGCCGGTCTGGGCGCCGTCCTCGGCGGGATCACGCTGCTGGTCTGGGGCGGGCCCCGGCACCTGCGGCTGCGCGGTGTGCTGCTCTCCACGCTCGTCCTCGCCGCCGCCTGCCTGGTCACCGGCCTGCGGCCGTCCATCGTGGTGGTCGCGCTGGGCGCGTTCGGCATGACGTACGGGCTGGCGCTGGTGAACGGCGTGTACGCCACGATCATCCAGACCAAGGTGCCGCTGCGCTTCCACGGCCGGGTGATCGCCGTGAACACCATGGTCGCCTGGTCCACCCTGCCGATCGGCTTCGCCGTCGTCGCCCCCTTCGGACCGAAGCTGCTCCAGCCCCTGATGGACGGGGACGGCGCCCTCGCCGACACCGTCGGCCGGCTCATCGGCACCGGCGACGGACGCGGCATCGGCCTGCTCTACCTGCTGTTCGGCCTGGCCATGGCCGTACTCGCCCTGATCTGCCTCTGCATCCCCGCCCTTGCGCACTTCGACCGGGACGTCCCGGACGCCGAGTCCGACGACCTGATCGGCCTGGAAGCCCTTCAGGCCCGCGCCAAGTCCGCCAAGCCGGCCGCGTCCGCCGCGTCCGCCGAGACCGCCGAACCCGCCGAGTCCGCCAAGCCCGTCAAGATCGAGGTCGCACCGTGAACAGCCCCGACGCCGTCCGCAGTCACCCGCTCACGGTGGACCAGCGACGGCTCTGGTTCCTCCAGCAACTCCACCCGGACGACGCCGGGTTCACCATGTACCTCAACCGCCGCTGGACCGGCCCGATCGACCCGCAGGCTCTCCGCGGCGCCCTCCGCAGGCTCACCGAGCGGCACGAGATCCTCCGTACCCGGTTCGCCCTCGAAGGCGAGGAGCCCGTCCAACTGGTCGAGCCCGCCCGGGAGATCGACCTGGTGCGGATCGAACTCCCGCCAGGGGCAACCGAGGAGGGGTTCACCGAGGCCTGCCGGCCCTTCGTGAACGCCCCCTTCGACCTCGCCGCGGCCCCGCCCCTGCGCGCCGCCCTGATCAGCTCGGGCGAGGACGAGCACGCCCTCTGCGTCGTGCTGCACCACATCGTCTCCGACGGCTGGTCCTTCCGGACCATGTGGCGCGAACTGCTCGCCCTCTACCGCGACGAGCTCGGCGAGGCCGCCGCAGACCTCCCGGAACTCGCCCTCCAGTACGGCGACTTCGCCCGCGCCGAACAGGCGCGAGCGGCCGCCGGGGGTGCCGAGGAGGCGTTCCGCTACTGGGCCGAGCGGCTGGCCGGGACGGGCACCCTTCGGCTGCCGCTCGACCACCCCCGGCCTGCGGACCCGGCCCACCCGGCGGGCTTCGTGACCGTCACCCTCGACCCCGCCCTCACCGCCGACGTCGACCGGCTGGCCCGCGAACAGCGCTGCACGCCCTTCATGGTCCTGCTCGCCGCCTACCAGTGTGTGCTCGCCCGCTGGACCGGCAGCCACGACTTCGTCGTCGGCACCCCGCTGGCCGGTCGCAACGAGACCGCGCACGAGCCGCTCCTCGGCTACTTCAGCAAGACGGGTGTCATCCGCGCCGACCTCACCGGGGAGCCGGACTACCGGACCGTCCTGCGCCGGGTCCGCTCCGCGACGCTGGCGGCGCTCGGCCACCAGGACGTCCCCGTGGAGCGGCTGGCCGCCCACCTCGGCCTGCCCGCCGAGGCCGGCGCCGGTCCGCTCTACCAGGCCGTCTTCGTCCACCAGAGCCAGTACGACCTGGCCGACGGCAGCGGCGAGCCGGCCCTGCCCGCCGGCGTCCGGACCGCGAGCATGGACTCCGGCTTCGAGCAGGCCAAGACCGATCTGCTGCTGGACAGTTGGCGCACCGCCGAGGGCGGGATGACGCTGTCCTTCTGCTTCGACCGCGAGGTCTTCGAGCGCTCCACCGTGGAGGCGCTCGGCCGACGCTGCCGCACCCTGCTGGCCCGGATCGTCGACGACCCTGAACTCCCGCTGCAGGCGGACTGGTTGATCGACGCGGACGAGCGCGCCGAGCTGCTCGCGCTCGGCGCCGGCCCGGCGGCCGCGGACACCGTCCGCCCGGTGCTGGAGCGCTTCGCCGAGCAGGTTGCCGCGCAGCCCGCCGCCCCCGCCCTGGAGTGTGACGGCCGGCATCTCTCCTACGCCGAACTGGACCGCCGTTCCTCGCTGCTGGCCGCGGCGCTCGGCCCGGTCGCGGGGCGGGCGGTGGCGGTGCGGATCGCGCCGTCCTTCGAGCTGGTCACGGCCCTGCTGGCGATCTGGAAGGCCGGCGCCGGGTACCTGCCGCTCGACCCGGCCCACCCGGAGGACCGCCAGCGGCTGATGCTGCAGGAGGCCGGAGCCGCCCTCCTGCTCACCGCCGGGACCGGCGCCGACCTCGGCGTCCCGACGCTGCCCGTACCCGCCGACCCGGCTGCGGCGTCCGCCGACCCGAGCACGCCACCCGTCGACCCGACCGGAGCCCCCGCGGCCCCCGTCGCACCCCTGCCCGGGAGCGACCCCGCCGGCCTCGCCTACGTCCTCTACACCTCCGGCTCCACCGGCACCCCGAAGGGCGTCGCCGTCGAGCACGCCGCCCTCGCCGCCCGGGTCGACTGGATGGCCGGGCCCGCCGGCTACGCGCTCCAACCCGCCGACCGGATCGTCCAGTTCGCCTCGATCGGCTTCGACACCCACGCCGAGGAGCTCTGGCCCGCGCTGTCCTCCGGTGCCTGTGTCGTCCTGCTGCCCGGCGGCGGCCGGACCCTGCCGGACCTCCTCCGCACGCCGCCCGGCGCCGGAGTCACCGTGCTCGACCTGCCCACCGCCTACTGGCAGGAGCTGGTCTCGCTCGGCGACCAGACCCCCTGGCCGGCGGCGCTGCGGCTGGTCGTCCTCGGCGGCTCCGAGGCCCGGGCCGACACCGTCGCCGGGTGGCGGCACCGGCACGGCGACACCGTCCGGCTGGTCAACACCTACGGTCCGACCGAGGCCACCGTCATCGTCACCGCCGCCGAGCTCGGCGAGGCCGACACCCGGCGCCGCCCCCCGCTCGGCCGCCCGCTGCCCGGGGTGCGGCTGTACGTCCTGGACGAGCACGGCGGCCTGCTCCCGGCCGGCGCCGAGGGCGAGTTGTCCGTCGGCGGCGTCGGCCTCGCCCGCGGCTACCTGGCCCGGCCCGACCTGACCGCGGAGGCGTTCCCGTCGGACCGGTACGCCGGGGGCCGGATGTACCGCACCGGGGACCGGGTCCGCTGGCGCTCCGACGGACAGCTGGAGTACCTCGGCCGCGCCGACGAGCAGCTGAAGCTCCGCGGCTACCGGATCGAGCCCGCCGAGATCGAGACCGCACTGGCCGCCCACCCCGACGTGGCCGGCGCCGCCGTGGTGCTCCGCGACGGGCGGCGGCTGCTCGGGTACGCCGTGCCGCAGCCGGGGGCCGAGCCGAAGCCGGCCGAGCTGCGCGAGCACCTGGCCCTGCGGCTGCCCGCCTACATGGTCCCGGACGCCGTCGTCCTGCTCGCCGCCCTGCCGCTGACCGCCAACGGCAAGCTCGACACCGCCGCCCTGCCCGCTCCCGACGCGGCCGCCGACGGCGGCCGGGAGTACCTGGCACCGCGCACCGACGCCGAGCAGCTGGTCACCGAGCTCTGGCAGGAGGTGCTGGGCGTGCCCCGGGTCGGCGTGCTGGACGACTTCTTCGAGCTCGGCGGCGACTCGCTGCTGGTCACCAGGGTGGCCGCCCGGATCAGGGCGGGGGTGGGGCTCGACGTGCCGATCCGCGACGTCTTCGAGCGCCCCACCCCGGCCGCGCTGGCCGCCAGGATCGAGGCCCTGCTGATCGCCGAGATCGACGCCCTCACCGAGGACGAGGCGGCCGGGCGACTGGCCGACTGACCCTGCACACCTGCGGCCCTGCACACCTGCGGCCCGGCCCCTCGGGAGGCCGGGCCGCAGACGGGCACGCCGGATCAGGCCGACGACCCGGCTCCCGAGGCCGACCCCGAGGCGGAGGCCGAGGGCGACCCGCTGGAGTCCTCCTCCGCCGGCAGGGTGAACACGTTCTGCGGCGAGACGATCTCGGTGATCGCCTGCCCGAACAGCGTCGACGGCGCCTGCCCCGCGGACGAGATGTCCGTGTTCAGCAGCACCACCAGCGAGGCCTGCGAGGCCGGCAGGTACAGCACCAGGCTCTGGTAGCCGGGCAGCGAGCCGTTGTGCCCGATCCACCCGTGGTCCTCGAAGATCCCCAGCCCGTAGGCCGTGCCGGGCACCCCGGTCGACGGCGCGGCCAGCCGCTGGGCCTGGGTGGCGGGCTTCAGCAGCGTGCCGGTCGCCACCACCTTGGCCCAGGTCTGCAGATCGGGCAGGTCGGAGATCATCGCCCCGGCCGCCCACGCCCAGGACGGGTTCCAGTCCGTCGCGTCCGTGACGGTCCCGTCGGGCGTCTGGTCGGTGTAGCCGCGGGCGTGCGGCTCGGGGAAGGCGGCGTCGGTGGGGAAGACCGTCCGCCCGAGCCCCGCCGGGTCCATCACCTGCTGCTTCAGGAAGACGTCGAGCGGCTGGCCGCCGACCTTCTCGATCACCACCCCGAGCAGCACGGTGTTGGTGTTGGAGTACTCGAACGCCGCCCCCGGCGCGAAGTTCGCGGGGTGCTTGAAGCCGTAGCCGAGCAGCTGCCGCGGGGTGAACACCTGCTGCGGGTTGGCCAGGAACGTCTGCACGAAGCCCTGGTCCGAGGTGTACGGGAACAGTCCGCTGCGCATGTCGGCCAGCTGCCGCAGGGTGATGTTGTCACCGTTCGGCACGTCCGTGACGTACTTCGAGACGGGGTCGTCGAGCCCGAGCCTGCCCTGGTCCACCAGCCGTAGCAGGCCGGTGACGGTGAAGGTCTTGGTCTCGCTGCCGATCCGCATGTTCAGCCCGGTCGACATCGGGGTGCCCGCCACCTTGTCGGCGACCCCGAACGCCTTCTGGTAGCTGCCGCCCGGCGTGGTCAGGCCGACGATGACGCCAGGGACGCCGGCCTGGGTGCGCACCCGCTCGATCGCGGCGTCCAGCCGGGCCACCACGTCGGGGGTGAGCGGCACGACGGAGCCGCTCGCACCGGGGCTCGGGGTGCCGCTGACGCCGACGGAGGGCAAGCCGCTCGCACCGAGGGACGGCGACAACGACGGGCTCACCGGCAATGAGGGGCTGACCGGCAACGAGGGGCTGACCGCCACCGGGACGGCCGTCACCGCACCGGCCGCCGGTGCGTCGGCGGTCTGCGAGCCGGAGCACCCGGCGGCGGCCAGCAGACCGGCCAGGGCCAGCCCCGCCGCCGCCACCCGCCGGGCGGATCGGGCGGCGGTGGCCGGGGGCGAAACGGCGGCCGGGGAAGCGGCGCCGGACGGGGTGCCGGCGGGCCGCGAGGCGGACCACGGCCCTCGTTTCTTCGTTACATCGAGCGTCATGCCGAGGCGCCTCTCTGGACCGGACGGCCCGGAGCGGCGCTCCACGAGGCCGTGGGGGAGCGATCGCCAACGTATGTCCGCCCCGCTCCGCCCGCCTCCCCGCTGGCCCGAACGGGCCCACCCGCCGCACCTGCCAGCCCGTCGGCCCGGCGCACCCGTCAGGCCGAAGCACCCGTCAGCCCGCGCACCGTCAGCCCGAGGCCGGGACCCCCGTGACGCTCCCCGCCACCGCGCTCCCCGCCACCGCGTCCAGCGCCGCCGTGAACCGCGCTGCCAGCCCCGCGACCGCCTCCGGCGTGAAGGCGTGCCCGTTGTACCGCAGCCAGCAGCGCAGGCTCCCGTCCGGCTGCTCGGCGGCCATCAGCTCCGGCACGTGCCGGTCCCCGCCCGGCATCGGCCAGGGCACCGTGGTGTTGCGCGGCAGCTCCCACTCCTCGCAGGCCACCCCGGGCAGCTGCGCGGGGGCGCTCCAGCTCTCGTACCGCAGCCAGGCCGCGAACGGCGCCCGCGGACTGAACTCGGCGAACGGGTACAGCTGGTGGTCCAGCGCGGCGGTCGACGCGGCCCGCACCCGGTCCAGCAGCTCGGCGAACCCGGGCGAGCCGCCCGCGTCCACCCGCACCAGCAGCGACTGGACGAAGCAGCCCACCGCCCGCTCGGCCTCCGGCCTGGTTCGCCCCGGGACGGGCGTCATCAGCACCAGGTCCGACTGCCCGCTGTGCGCCGCCAGCAGCCCGGTCCACACCGCCGCCACCGCCAGGAACGGCGTCGCGCCCAGCTCGGCCGCCCGCGCCCGCAGCGCCTCCGCCCGCTCGGCGGGCACCGTGAACCGGTGCGCGTCGCTGAGCACCGTCTCCACCTCGCGCCGCCCCGGGAACGGGTCGACCGCCTCCGGCGCGCCCGCCAGCGCCCGGGCGAAGTGCGCCCGCGAGGCCGTCCAGTGCCCGTTCGACCACTCGACCAGCTCCCGGTACGCCGGGCCCGGCCGGGGCGCCGGAGCCGGGCGCCCGCGCCGCAGCGCCGAGTAGAGCACCCCCAGCTCCCGCAGCAGCACGCCGACCGACCACCCGTCGGCGACGATGTGGTGCACCGCCAGCAGCACGACGTGCTCCGCCGGGCCCCGGCTCACCACCATCAGCCTGGTCATCGGATCGCGGGCCAGATCGGTCAGCCGGTCCCGCTCGGCGATCAGCCGGGCCGACACCCGCTCGTCGTCCTCCCCGGGCGCGTCCACCAGCAGCACGTCGGCCCGCGGCTGCTCGTCCAGGACCGTGCGGACCACGCCCGGCTCGGTGCCGTCCACCGGTACGAAGCGGGTGCGCAGCGCGGGACTGCGCCGTACCGCCTCCAGCAGCGCGCGGCTCAGCACGTCCGTGCGCAGTTCCTCGGTGACCCGGAACACCGCGACCACCGAGCCGATGTTGCGGCCCGGGGCCTCGGCCGTCCAGCGCAGGAAGTTCTCCTGCTGGGAGGTGAGCGGCAGCTCGTGCGGCTGTGCCCGCAGTGCCCGGAGGAAGGGCGACACCTCGGCCGGCCCGGCCACCGGCGCGTCCGGCCCGCCGGCTTCGGCCACCGGCGCGTCCGGCCCGCCGGCTTCGGCCTCCGCGAGCCAGGCGGCCTGCGCCCGCAGCGAGGGCCGTTCGAAGACCAGTGCCGTCCCGGCCGCCACCCCAAACTCGGCGGAGACCGCGGCGGCCAGCTGGACCGCCCGGAACGAATCCCCGCCGAGCGCGAAGAACTCGTCCTCGACCGCCTGGACCGGCCGCCCCAGGACCTTGCGCCACAGGGCGGCGAGCGCCAGCTCGGCGGCGGTCGCGGGCGCGGTGCCGCGGCCCGCGCCGCCGGCCGGCGCCGGGTCCTGCTCGAAGCGGGCCCGCAGCTCGTGCTTGACCACCTTGCCGCTGGGGTTGCGCGGCAGGGTGTCGGTCACCAGGATCCGCACCGGCAGCTCCGGGCGGGCCAGCCGGGCGCTCAGGAACAGCCGCAGCGCGTCCAGGTCCAGCCCGTCGGCCGCAGGGACGACCGCCGCCACCGGGACGCTGCCCATGACCGGGTGCGGCACCCCGAGCGCGGCCGCGTCCGCGACCTGCGGGTGCTCGTGCAGCACCTCCTCGATCCGCAGCGTGGAGACCTTCAGCGCACCGGACTTGATGAGGTCGCTCTCCCGGTCCACCAGGTGCAGGAAGCCGTCCCCGTCGAGCCGCCCGAGGTCGCCCATCCGCACCCAGCCGTCCCGGAACACCGCGCTGCCGCGCTCCTCGTCGCCGACGTACCCGCGGGCCGGACCGGGCTGGCGCAGCCAGATCTCGCCGGTGCCGCCGGGCTCGACGGGTGCGCCGTCGGCGTCCAGGATCCGCAGGTCGCCCGGGTCGGCCGGGCGGCCCACCGAACCGGGCCGCCGGGTGTCCACGATCGCGGAGATCTGCGCGGGGGAGGACTCGGCCGAGGTGTAGGTGTTGACGAGGGTCGCCTTGGGCAGCACCGCCGCCAGCCCGGCCGCGACCGCCCCCGGCAGCGCGGCCGCCGAGCAGCTCACCAGCAGCACGCTCGTCAGGTCGCGCCGCTCGGCGATCCGCGAGTTCAGCAGCTCGACGGCCATCGACGGCACCAGGAAGACGGTGCCCGCCCGGTACTCCTCCACCACCCGCCCGAACTCCGCGGCCTCGAAGCGCGGCAGGCAGACCGTGGCGGGCTGCGCGGTGAGCGCGTTCACCAGCACCACCTGGGCGGCGTTGGTCCCGATCGGGAAGGCGTGCACGGCGTGGCGGGAGTGCGCGTACGGGCGCGGGCGGGGGTCGCGCACCAGCCCGGCGGTCAGGCTGGCGTGGGCGGCGCGGACGCCCTTGGGGGTGCCGGTGGTGCCCGAGGTGCCGATCACCTGGGCGAGGTCCCCGGGCGCCGGCCGGTGCGGCGGCTCGCTCCCGGCCGGCCCGTCGGCCTCCAGCCGGTCCAGGGTGAAGGCGGCGTCCGGGGGGAAGGCGGCGCCCGGCGGGAGGGCGCCCGGCGCCGCCGCACGTGCTTCGCCGGCTATCGCCCAGCGCGCCCCGGCGGCCTCCACCAGCCGGGCGGTGTCCGCCGCCGACAGGTCCTCGCGGACCACCAGGGCCGCCGCGCCCGCGTAGTGGGCGGCCAGGAACGCCACGGCGTACCCGTCCCACTCCCGGTTGGTGAAGAGCAGCGCGATCCGGTCGCCCGGCCGCACCCCGGTCGCGGCCAGCGCGTGCGCGGCCCGGACGGCCCGTGCGCGCCACTGCCCGTAGGTGAGGCTGCCGCCGCCCGGCACCAGCAGGGCGACCCGGTCGGGGTGCAGGCCCGCCCGGTGGTCCAGCAGGTCGGGGAGGGTGAGCGGGCCCGGGCCGTGCGGGGCGGTGCTCGGGTCGGTCCGGGGGCTGCGCGGCGTGCTCGGGGAGCCGCTCGGGGTGCTCTGGGCGCTGATGACGACTCCCGTGGTGGCCTGCGAAGGCGGTGGACGCGACCGCGGGGCCCGCCCGGGTCGCCGACGTGGTCCAGACCGTAGCGGAGCCGTGAAGCGGTGCGCCACACCTCCCCACACCTCGTCAAGGATCTTCACAAGACTGTTGTTGACTCCCGCCCGCTGCGCCGAACGGGTGGCCCCCGGCACGCCGCCGACCGCCCCCGGGCCCAGCTCGGGCACGATCGTTTAGCCCAGCTGTGGCGGCCCTTAAGAATTCCTCGATGGACCGCACCCGCTCCCACCAGGCAGATTGCTCCATGTCCGGTGCGAGGCAGGCCGCAGCAGCCGCCCCGCCGGGCCCCGTCGGCCTGCCCTCACCAGGCCGCCCCACCATGCGTCAGGAGCCGCCGCAGTGAAGGCACTCGTCAAGCAGAAGGCCGAGCCCGGACTCTGGCTGATGGACGTCCCGAAGCCTGCCATCGGCCCCGGCGAGGTGCTGATCAAGGTGCTGCGCACCGGTATCTGCGGCACCGACCTGCACATCCGCAAGTGGGACGGCTGGGCGCAGCAGACCATCACGACCCCGCTGGTCCTGGGCCACGAGTTCGTCGGCGAGGTCGCCGAGATCGGCGCGGCCGTCGCGGACATCGCGGTCGGCGACCTGGTCAGCGGTGAGGGCCACCTGGTCTGCGGCAAGTGCCGCAACTGCCTGGCGGGCCGCCGCCACCTCTGCCGCAACACCGTCGGCCTGGGCGTCGGCCGGGACGGCGCGTTCGCCGAG
Source organism: Kitasatospora sp. NPDC058170 (assembly GCF_042883905.1). Classification (NCBI taxonomy): domain Bacteria; kingdom Bacillati; phylum Actinomycetota; class Actinomycetes; order Kitasatosporales; family Streptomycetaceae; genus Kitasatospora; species Kitasatospora sp. NPDC058170. The sequence continues at coordinate 74,623 of NZ_JBHVUV010000006.1, read as the reverse complement.
TTCGTCGCGCTGCCCGCCTCCAACGTCTGGGTGCACCGGGTGCCGGTCGACCTCGACGTCGCGGCGATCTTCGACCCGTTCGGCAACGCCGTGCACACCGCGCTGTCCTTCCCGCTGGTCGGCGAGGACGTGCTGATCACCGGCGCCGGCCCGATCGGCATCATGGCCGCCGCCGTCGCCAAGCACGCCGGCGCGCGCAACGTGATGATCACGGACGTCTCCCCGTACCGGCTCGACCTGGCCCGCGAGGTCGGCGTCTCGCTGGCCCTGAACGTCGCCGAGCACACCATCGAGGAGGGCCAGCAGAAGCTGGGCCTGCGCGAGGGCTTCGACGTCGGCCTGGAGATGTCCGGCCGCCCCGAGGCGCTCCAGTCGATGATCGCCAACATGACGCACGGCGGGAAGATCGCCATGCTCGGCCTGCCCGCCGAGCAGTTCCCGGTCGACTGGGCCTCGATCGTCACGTCGATGATCACCCTCAAGGGCATCTACGGCCGCGAGATGTTCGAGACCTGGTACGCGATGTCCGTCCTGCTGGAGGGCGGCCTCGACCTGAGCCCCGTCATCACCGGCCGGTACCCGGCCTCCGACTTCGAGGCCGCGTTCGACGAGGCGGCCGGCGGCCGCTGCGGCAAGATCATCCTCGACTGGACCGTCTGACCTCCCGGCTGACTAGGAGCCCCCAGTGTTCGACAACGTGCGCGACGACCTGGCCGCCACCCTCGACGAGATCCGCGAGGCCGGCCTGTTCAAGCCCGAGCGGGTGATCGGCTCGCCGCAGAGCGCCGCCGTCACCGTCACCGGCGGCGGGCGGCCCGGCGAGGTGCTGAACTTCTGCGCCAACAACTACCTCGGCCTGGCCGACCACCCCGAGGTGATCGGCGCCGCCAAGGACGCGCTGGACCGCTGGGGCTACGGCATGGCCTCGGTGCGCTTCATCTGCGGCACCCAGGACGTCCACAAGGAGCTGGAGGAGCGCCTCTCGGCGTTCCTCGGCCAGGAGGACACCATCCTGTACTCCTCCTGCTTCGACGCCAACGGCGGCGTCTTCGAGACCCTGCTCGACGAGCGCGACGCCGTCATCTCGGACGCCCTCAACCACGCGAGCATCATCGACGGCATCCGGCTCTGCAAGGCCCGCCGCCACCGCTACGCCAACCGCGACCTGGCTGACCTGGAGCAGCAGCTCAAGGAGACCGCCGACGCGCGCCGCCGCCTGATCGTCACCGACGGCGTGTTCTCCATGGACGGCTACGTCGCCCCGCTGCGCGAGATCTGCGACCTGGCCGAGCGCTACGACGCCATGGTCATGGTCGACGACTCGCACGCGGTCGGCTTCGTCGGCCCGAACGGTCGCGGCACCCCGGAGCTGCACGGCGTGCTGGACCGCGTCGACATCATCACCGGCACCCTCGGCAAGGCCCTCGGCGGTGCGTCCGGCGGCTACGTCGCGGCCCGCCGCGAGATCGTCGCCCTGCTGCGCCAGCGCTCGCGCCCGTACCTGTTCTCCAACTCGCTCGCCCCGGTGATCGCCGCCGCCTCGCTGAAGGTGCTCGACCTGGTCGAGAGCTCGGCGGAGCTGCGCGAGCGGCTCGCCGCGAACACGGCGCTGTTCCGTTCCAGGATGACCGAGGCCGGCTTCGAGATCCTGCCCGGCGACCACCCGATCGCCCCGGTGATGATCGGCGACGCGGCCAAGGCGGCCCGCCTCGCGGAGCTGCTGCTGGAGCGCGGCGTGTACGTGATCGGGTTCTCGTTCCCGGTCGTCCCGCACGGCCAGGCCCGGATCCGGGTGCAGCTGTCCGCCGCGCACTCCACCGAGGACGTCGAGCGGGTCGTCGCGGCCTTCATCGACGCCCGGGCCGCCCTGGGGGAGTGACCCCCCGCTGACCGCCCGTGGCGCGCCTGCTCGGAACCGGGCGCGCCACGGGCACCCAGACCATCTGCCCCACCCTCCCGCCCGGGAGTGGGGAGGGGGGCCCGCCCCCATTACCCCCCCCCCCCCCGGCCCCCGGCCACGGGGACCGGCCCCCCCCTGCCCCCTCCGCGGCCCCGCCCCCCGCCCCCCGGACCGGCCCCCC